>JANQGP010000309.1 GCA_028277265.1 Woeseiaceae bacterium
GATGGCTGAGATCCAGAGCTACACGATGAATTTCGGCCCGCAGCATCCTGCGGCGCACGGCGTACTGCGCCTGGTGCTCGAGATCGAAGGCGAGGTCATCCAGAAGGCGGATCCCCACGTCGGCCTGCTGCACCGCGCGACGGAGAAGCTCGCCGAGTCCAAGCCGTTCAACCAGAGCATCGGTTACATGGATCGTCTCGACTACGTATCGATGATGAGCAACGAACACGCCTACGTCATGGCGATCGAGAAGCTGCTCGGCATCGAGGTACCGGAACGCGCCCAGTACATCCGCGTCATGTTCGACGAGATCACGCGCATCCTGAACCACCTGATGTGGCTCGGCGCGCACGGCCTCGATATCGGCGCGATGACGATGTTCCTCTACTGCTTCCGCGAACGCGAGGACCTGATGGACTGCTACGAGGCTGTCTCGGGAACGCGAATGCATGCGACCTACTACCGTCCCGGCGGCGTGTACCGCGACCTGCCGGAGACCATGCCCAAGTACCTCGAGTCGAAGTTCCGAAGCAAGAAGGAACTCGACCAGATGAATGCCAAGCGGGAAGGTTCGATGCTCGACTTCATCGAGGCCTTCACCGAGCGTTTCCCGGGCTGTGTCGACGAATACGAAACGCTGCTGACGGACAATCGCATCTGGAAGCAACGCACGGTGAACATCGGCGTCGTGTCACCGGAGCGCGCCATGCAGCTCGGGTTCTCCGGGCCCATGTTGCGCGGCTCGGGTGTCGAATGGGACCTTCGCAAGAAGCAGCCCTACGAGGTCTACGATCGTCTCGATTTCGACATTCCGGTGGGCCGCCACGGCGACTGCTACGACCGCTATCTCGTTCGTGTCGAGGAGATGCGGCAGTCCAACCGCATCATCAGGCAGTGCATTGACTGGCTGCGCGACAATCCGGGTCCCGTGATTGCCGACGACCACAAGATCACGCCGCCGACGCGTGTCGAAATGAAGGACGACATGGAGTCCCTGATTCATCATTTCAAATTGTTCACCGAGGGCTATTGCGTACCCGAAGGCGAAGCCTACACGGCGGTCGAGCACCCGAAGGGCGAGTTCGGCATCTACATCGTCTCCGACGGCGCCAACAAACCCTATCGACTCAAGATTCGTGCGCCCGGATTCGCGCATCTCTCGGCCATGTCCGAGATGGTGGAAGGGCACATGCTGGCCGACGTCGTGGCCGTCATCGGCACGCAGGACATCGTATTCGGCGAGGTCGATCGATGAGTTACGAGCTTTCGACGCACGTCAGGGAAGAGATCGATACCTGGAAGGCACGATTCCCGGCCGACCGGCAGCGCTCTGCCGTCATTCGTGCGCTGCATCTCGTGCAGCATGAGAACAAGGGGTATCTCACGGCCGAGCAGATGAACGCCGTCGCCGACTACCTCGATTTGCCGACGATCCAGGTCTACGAAGTCGCGACCTTTTATTCGATGTTCCAGACGCAGCCCTGCGGCCGCAACGAAGTATCGATCTGCACGAACATCTCGTGCATGTTGCGAGGCGCCGAGGAAATCGTCGAGCACGTCGAGAACAGGCTCGGCATCAAGACCGGCGAGAGCACGGAAGACGGCCGGGTCTTCCTGAAGCGGGAAGAAGAGTGTATTGCCGCCTGCGTGGGCGCGCCGGCGATGCAGGTCAACCACAAGTACTACGAGAACCTGACGGCCGACAGGGTCGACGAAATCCTGGACGGGCTCGAGTGATGACGTACGAAGAGAATCTCGTCTGCTTCAATACGTTCGGCTCGGACGAATCGTGGTCGCTCGCGACGTACGAGAAACACGACGGTTACCGGGCGTGGCGGAAGATCCTCGCCGGCGACATGACGCCCGAAGAGGTGATCGAGGAGGTCAAAGCGTCGGGATTGCGCGGACGCGGCGGCGCGGGTTTCCCGACCGGGCTGAAATGGAGTTTCATGCCGAAGAACTACGACGGCCAGAAGTACCTCGTCGTCAACTCGGACGAATCGGAGCCGGGTACCTGCCACGATCGCGAAATCCTGCGTTACAACCCGCACTGCCTCGTCGAGGGTATGGCGATCGCCGCCTATGCGATGGGCGCGACCGTAGCCTACAACTACATGCGCGGCGAGTTCCTGGATGAGCCGGTCCCGCGTTTCGAGGCGGCGGTCAGGGAAGCCTATGACGCCGGATTGCTCGGCAAGAACGTGCAGGGCAGCGGTATCGACATCGACATCATCGGGTTCATCGGCGCCGGTGCGTACATCTGCGGCGAGGAAACGGCGCTGCTCGAGTCCCTCGAAGGCAAGCAGGGACGCCCGCGCTTCAAACCGCCGTTCCCGGCCAACTACGGCCTGTACGGCAAGCCCACGACGATCAACAATACGCAGAGTATTGCAAGCGTTCCCGCGATCATCCGCAACGGCGCGGCCTGGTTCGCCGGCCTCGGGCCCGAGGGCTCGGGCGGAACGGCACAGTTCTCGGTGTCCGGGCACGTCGAAAAACCCGGCAACTACGAGTTGCCGATGGGTATCCCGTTCAAGACGCTCCTCGAGGATTTCGCGGGTGGCGTCTGGAAAGGGCGCAGGCTCAAGGCCGTGATCCCCGGCGGTTCCTCGTGCAAGGTTCTTCCGGGCGACGTCATCATGGAATGCACGATGGACTACAACTCGCTGCAGCAGGCGGGTTCGTCCTTCGGCACGGGCGCCGTCATCGTCATGGACGACCATACCTGCATGGTGCAGGTGCTGCGCCGTATCGCGCGTTTCTACATGGCGGAATCCTGCGGGCAGTGCACGCCTTGCCGCGAGGGAACGGGCTGGCTCTACCGCATGCTGACGCGCATGACCGAAGGCCGCGGCGAGGAGGCCGATCTGCACAAGCTCGTCGACGTGGCGAACAAGATCGAGGGCCACACGATCTGTGCACTCGGTGATGCGGCCGCCTGGCCGGTGCAGAGTTTCCTGAACCACTACTTCGACGAATTCGAGTACATGGTTCGCAACAACGGGCGCAGCATCGTCGACGATGCCCCGGGTGCGGCGGCGTAAGGGCCATGAGTGACGACGTCGTAAACATCGAGGTCGACGGTAAGCCGGTCGAGGCTCGTCCGGGCCAGATGGTCATCGAGGTGACCGACACGATCGGCGCCTACGTGCCGCGGTTCTGCTATCACGAGAAGCTCAGCATTGCGGCAAACTGCCGCATGTGTCTCGTGGACATCGAAGGCGCGCCGAAACCGATCCCGGCCTGTGCGCAGCCCGTCTCCGAGGGCATGAAGGTCTTTACCCGTTCGCCGCGTGCGATTTCCGCGCAGAAGGCGACGATGGAGTTCCTGCTGATCAATCATCCGCTCGACTGCCCGATCTGCGACCAGGGCGGCGAATGCGAACTGCAGGACCTTGCGATGGGTTACGGCCGCGACGTATCCCGTTACAACGACGGCAAACGCGTCGTGAAGGACAAGGACATCGGGCCGCTCGTCTCGACCGATATGACGCGCTGCATCCATTGCACGCGTTGCGTACGGTTCGGCGAGGAGATCCAGGGCAAGCCGCAGCTCGGCACGACCTTGCGCGGTGAGAATGTCGAGATTTCGACCTACGTCGAGCAGAACATCGATCACGAGCTGTCGGCCAACATCATCGACCTGTGCCCGGTCGGTGCGCTGAACAACAAGCCCTACCGTTACAGCGCGCGCGCCTGGGAAATGGCGCAACACGCAACGATCGCGCCGCATGACTGCGTGGGGTCGAACCTGTTCGCCCATGTGTTGCGGGGTACGGTCAAACGCATCGTCCCGCGCGTCAATGAAGCGATCAACGAGACGTGGATTCCGGATCGGGATCGCTTCAGCTACCAGGCGATCTACTCACAGGACCGGCTGCAGAAGCCGCAGATCAGGGACAAAGGCGAGTGGCGCGAGCTCGAATGGGAGGATGCCCTGGAATCGGCGGCCGCGGCGCTCAGGGATGCGGACGAGATCGGCATGCTGACGTCGCCGAGCGCGACGATCGAAGAGGGCCACCTGGTCCGCCGTCTCGCGGAACACCTCGGTACGTCGAACATCGATCATCGTATCGAACGTCGCGACTTCAAGGACCAGTCGCAGGACCCCGCATTCCCCTGGCTGGGTTGCCGCATCGCAGAGCTCGAAGACCAGGACGCTATCCTCGTGATCGGCTCGAACATTCGCGACGAGGCGCCGATTCTCGCCCACCGCATCCGCAAGGCGGCGCTGGGCGGTGCAAGCGTCAGTTTTGTCAATAGCGTCGAGTACGAGTACTTCTTCGACGTCGACCACTATCTGGCCGGCGCAGGACTCGTCGAGCTGCTTTCGAGCGACGGTATTGAGCCCGTGCTGGAGAAGCTCCGGCAGGCCGACGACGCACTGGTCCTGCTCGGGAATGTCGCCGGTCGCCACGGCGCCTTCAGTTCCGTGCGCGCACTGGCCGCCGACATCGCGCGCAGGACGGGTGCGAAGCTCGGCACGCTGTCGCCAGGGGCCAACAGCGCAGGGCTGAGCCAGGCCGGCGTGTTGCCCGGGGATGGGCTGCACGCGGGCGCCATGCTCGACCAAGCGCTGGATGCGGTCGTTCTGCTCAACATCGAGCCCGATACCGACATCCACGCGGCACCTGACGCCGTGGCCAGGCTCGCGAAACAGAAATTCGTCATCGCCATGACGCCGTTCGTCTCCGACGCATTGCTCGAGGCCGCCGACCTGCTGCTGCCCGTCGGCACGTTCGCCGAGACCTCGGGCACCTTCGTCAACGTCGAAGGAACCTGGCAGAGCTTCGGCGGCATCGCCAGTCCGATTGGCGAATCGCGGCCGGCCTGGAAGGTGCTGCGCGTGCTCGGCAATCTCGTCGAGGCGGACGGGTTCGACTATGTCACGAGCGAAGACGTGCTGGCCGAGTGCAGGGAAGCGGTCGGCGAGATCGCACCGGCCGAGTATGCAGGTTCCGGCAGCGGCGTCGAGGCCAACGGCGACGACAAGCCGTCGGAAGACATCGACACCCCGCTCTATTCCGTCGATGCGCTCGTGCGTCGTGCTACGGCGTTGCAACGCACCCCGGCAGCGCGTCGTGCCGCTGGCGAGGAAGATGCCTGATGCCTGAATTTGCCACCAATTTCATCAATGCCGCGGTGGCTTGGTGGCTGTCCCTGCCCGGAACGGTGCAGTACCTGGGTACGACGCTGTTCAAAATCACAATCGTCACGTTCGCTGTCATCATATGCGTCGCGTTCTCGACCTATTTCGAGCGCAAGGTGATTGGCAGCATGCAGGCGCGTGTCGGCCCCAACCGGGTCGGCTGGAACGGCATCCTGCAGCCGTTCGCCGACGTCATCAAGCTGCTGATCAAGGAAGTGATCGTTCCGTCGCAGTCGAGCAGGTTTCTCTACGTCATTGCGCCGCTGTTGTCGTTGATGCCCGCGCTCGCGGCCTGGGCCGTCATCCCGATGAACGACTGGTTCGTCATCGCCGACATCAACGCAGGGCTGCTGTACGTACTCGCGCTGACATCACTTGGTGTGTACGGCGTCATTCTGGCGGGCTGGGCGACGAACTCGAAATACGCGCTGCTCGGCGCAATGCGCTCGGCCGCGCAGATCGTAGCCTACGAAATCGCCATGGGCTTCGCGCTCGTCGGCGTCCTGATGGCCGGCGGCAGCCTCAACATCGGCGATATCGTCGAGGCACAGTCTGGTGGGTTCAGCAACTGGTTCATAATCTGGCTGTTCCCGCTGTTCATCGTCTACTGGATCGCCGGTGTCGCAGAAACGAACCGTGCGCCGTTCGACGTGGCCGAAGGCGAGTCGGAAATCGTTGCCGGATTCCACGTCGAATACTCGGGCGTCGCGTTCGCGCTGTTCTTCCTCGCCGAATACGCCAACATGATCCTGATCTCGACGCTGACCGCCGTTTTCTTTCTCGGCGGCTGGGCGTCACCGTTCGAAGGGTGGGCGATCTTCGAGCCTTATCACGATCTGCCGCTTATCGGCTGGTTCTTCGGTGGCGGGTTCCCGTGGCTGTTTTTGAAGATGGCGTTCTTCATGTACGTCTTCTTCTGGCTGCGTGCGACGTTCCCGCGTTATCGCTACGACCAGATCATGCGCCTTGGGTGGAAGGTGTTCATTCCCGTCACGATCGTCTGGATCGCCGTCGAAGGGGCGATGGCGTGGTTCCAGGTCGGTCCGTGGGCTCCTACAGGCGTATAAGAGATGAATCGAGTAATCAGTTACTTCAAGACCTTCGCCCTTTGGGAACTCCTCAAAGGCCTGAAAGTGACCCAGACCAACTGGTTCCGCAAGAGCGTGACCCTTGAGTACCCGGAGGAGAAGACGCCTCAATCGCATCGCTTCCGCGGGCTGCACGCGCTGCGACGCTACCCCAACGGCGAGGAGCGCTGTATCGCCTGCAAACTGTGCGAGGCCGTCTGCCCGGCGCTGGCGATCACGATCGAGTCCGACGTCGGCGATGACGGGACCCGGCGCACGACGCGTTACGACATCGACCTGTTCAAGTGCATCTACTGCGGTTTCTGCGAGGAAGCCTGCCCGGTCGACGCGATCGTCGAAACCAGGCTCCACGAGTACCACATGGAAGAGCCGGGCCAGAACATAATGACCAAGGACAAACTGTTGGCGGTGGGCGACAAGTACGAGGCCATGATTGCGGCCGACAAGGCAGCGGACGCGAAGTACAAGTAGGGCCGGATACTGATGCCGCATTCGATAGTCTTTTACGTATTCGCCGCGATAATGTTTCTCGGCGCGCTGGGGGTCGTGTTCTCGCGCAACCCGGTACACGCGGTAATGTTCCTCGTGTTTACGTTCTTCAATGCGGCAATTCTCTGGCTGCTCGCCGAAGCCGAGTTTCTCGCGATCGTGCTCGTGCTCGTCTATGTCGGCGCGGTCATGGTCCTGTTCCTGTTCGTCGTCATGATGCTCGAGGTCGACGTCGAGGCGGCCAAGCGCGGCATGACGCGGTACGCGCCGCTCGGCGTCGGGCTGGCCCTCGTCATGGCGTTCGAGTTGGTCAACGTCATCTGGCTGCGAAGCCGGATGCCGGAAACCGGAAGCGGCTTCAAGCCGACACCCGAGGGCTACAGCAACACCGAGGCGCTCGGGGCGGTGCTGTACACCGAGCACGTCCTGGCATTCGAGATCGCGGCCGTCATATTGCTGCTCGCGATTATCGCCGCGATCACGCTGACGATGCGGCGCAGGCCCGGGCTCAAGGTCCAGAACATCGCGAAACAGGTCGCCGTGCGCGCGAAAGACCGCGTCCGCGTGGTGAAGATGGACGCGGAGAAGAAGCGATGATCGGGCTGCACCATTACCTGACCGTGTCCGCAATGCTGTTCGTCCTGTCGATCGCCGGCATCGTCATCAATCGCAAGAACCTTATCCTGCTGCTCATGTGCATCGAGCTCATGTTGCTCGCCGTCAACACCAACTTCATCGCGTTCTCGCGCTATCTCGGCGACGAGACCGGGCAGGTGTTCGTATTCTTCATACTCACGGTCGCGGCGGCCGAGGCGGCGATCGGCCTGGCCATTCTCGTCGTGCTGTTCCGCAACCGGCGTTCGATTGCGGTCGAGGAGCTCAATACGCTGAAGGGTTGATATCCAGTTGATATGTATGAGTACTACCTGACAATCGTATTGGCGCCGCTGCTGGCCGCGATCATCGCCGGACTGGGCGGCCATAAGATCGGCCGCGCCGGCGCGCACTGGGTGACGATCATCGGCGTCGGCATTTCCTGTGTGCTGTCGTTTGTCGTTCTCTACAACATGTTCTGGGGCGGC
>JANQGP010000403.1 GCA_028277265.1 Woeseiaceae bacterium
CCTGCTGTGCGGCGAGGGCAAGGACGAGGCGCGGTTTCGCGCCGAGATCGGCGACTTGCCGAACATCGAGCTCGTCGGCTGGGTCGACAACGTCGGCGACTGGCTGGCGGCATTCGACCTGTTCGTCTATCCGTCCCTGCACGAGGCGCTGGGTTCGACGTTGCTGGATGCGATGAGGTTGGGCTTGCCGATCGTGGCATCGAACGTCGGCGGGATTCCCGAGATCGTCGAGGATGGCGTCAACGGGCGGCTCATCGCGCCGGACGCGCCGGTTCACTGGCTGGCTGCGATTGCAGCCATGCTTGAGCGGGCCGACGATGCGCTGCGAGAGGCGAACCGGGCCAAGGCGGCAGGGTACGGTGCGGCGTCCATGGCGGACGCTTACGAGACCCTGTACCGCGAAATCGCACCCGGGATGTGATACACAAGCGCCTGACGCTGGACACTCCTTCCGGGAGATTTCATTGGCTACGCGATTCGACATCGACAACCTGAAGATCGGCATCATCGGCTTGGGCTACGTTGGCCTGCCACTGGCCGTCGAGTTCGGCAAGAAGTACCCGACCGTCGGGTTCGATATCGATGCAGAGAGAGTAGCGGAACTTGCGGACGGTAGGGATTCGACGCTCGAGTGTTCGCCCACGGAACTCGCCGAGGCGAGCCAGCTGACCTACACGAGCGATCCCGAGGACATTTGGGACTGCAATTTCTACGTTGTGACGGTGCCGACGCCAATCGGCGACTCGAACCGTCCGTTGCTGTCGCCCTTACGCGCAGCAAGCGAGTCGCTTGGCAACGTCACCGAGAAAGGCGACATTGTCGTTTACGAGTCGACGGTCTACCCCGGCGCGACGGAGGAGTTCTGCGTACCGCTCATCGAGGCCGGCTCGGGGCTCAGGATGAACGACGACTTCTTCGTCGGCTACAGCCCCGAGCGGATCAACCCGGGTGACAAAGAGAGGAGGCTGCACAACATCCCGAAAGTAACCTCGGGATCGACGCCGGAAGCGGCCGATTTTGTCGATGCGGTGTATCAGTCCATTCTAACGGCGAAGACACACAAAGCCTCCAGTATCAAGGTCGCCGAAGCTTCCAAAGTCATTGAGAACACGCAACGCGACGTCAATATTGCGTTGATCAATGAGCTGGCGATGATCTTCGAACGCGTCGGCATCGACACCGAAGAGGTTCTCGATGCCGCAGGAACGAAATGGAACTTCCTGCCGTTCAAGCCGGGTCTCGTCGGCGGCCATTGTATCGGTGTGGATCCGTATTACCTTACGTTCAAAGCACAGCATCTTGGATATCACCCCCAGATGATCCTCGCCTGCCGTCGAATCAACGACAACATGCCATTGTATGTGGCAACTCAGGTCCTCAAGCTTATGCTTGAACGGATGATTCAGCCGCGCGGCGCCCGTGTTCTGGTGCTCGGAATGGCCTTCAAAGAGGACTGTCCCGATGTTCGCAATACGAAAATCGTGGATATCGTGGCGGAACTGAGCTCCTACGGGTCAAAGGTCGACATCTACGACCCTTGGGTTGAACCGGCTGAAGTCAAGGAAGGGTACGGCATCGACGTTCTAGCCGAACCGGAGAAAGGGGCGTACGATGTGATCATCGTTGCCGTAGCTCACTCCAAATTCAAAGAGATGGGCGAAGCAGGAATTCGGGCATTCGGCCACGAATCCGCTGTCGTATACGATGTGAAATACGTTCTT
Organism: Woeseiaceae bacterium; assembly: GCA_028277265.1. GTDB lineage: Bacteria > Pseudomonadota > Gammaproteobacteria > Steroidobacterales > Woeseiaceae > UBA1847. Next base: position 1,722 of record JANQGP010000403.1, read on the forward strand.
CCCGCCGACGCTTCCGACGATCGATTGTGATGAGGATTTTGGTTACAGGTGCCGCCGGATTCATCGGCTTTTTCACCGCGAAGTACTTGCTGGAGCGGGGCGACACCGTTGTTGGCATCGACAATTTCAATACTTATTATGACGTCGGCCTGAAAGAAGCACGTGCCTCGGTTCTCGAAGGCTACGGCAACTTCTCGATGGTGCGACGCGATATAGCTGATCGCGCTGGGATGGAGCAGCTTTTTGCCAGTGAACGGTTCGACAAGGTCGTGCATCTTGGCGCTCAGGCTGGAGTCCGATACTCGCTCGAGAATCCCCATTCCTATATTGACAGCAACATTGTCGGAACCCTGCACATTTTGGAGGGCTGCCGCCATCACGATATCGAGCACCTGGTATTTGCCTCTTCGAGTTCGGTGTACGGTGCGAATACGACGATGCCGTATTCGGTTCACCAGAATGTCGACCATCCGTTGGCACTCTACGGTGCGACCAAAAAGTCGAATGAACTGATGGCACACACGTATGCCAATCTCTACGGATTGCCTGTTACCGGCCTGCGTTTCTTCACGGTTTACGGTCCCTATGGTCGTCCGGACATGTCCCCGATCAAGTTCGCCAAACGAATCGTCGAGAGGAAGCCGATCGACGTATACAACTATGGCGATCACAAGCGCGATTTCACCTACATTGACGACATCGTTGAAGGCGTGGTACGGACAATGGACAATACAGCTACGCCGAACGAGACGTGGGACTCGGCGGCCCCCGATCCGGGCACGAGCCGCGCGCCTTATCGAATCTACAATATAGGTAACCAGAATCCAGTCGACCTTATGCGATTCATAGAGCTCATCGAAGAGAACCTCGGCATAGAGGCTGAGAAGAACCTTCTGCCGATGCAGCCGGGTGACGTGAAGGACACCTGGGCCGATGCGTCCGACCTCGTTGCCGACGTTGGATACGAGCCCGCTACACCAGTCGAGGTTGGTGTGAAGCGGTTCGTCGAGTGGTTTCTTGAGTACTACAAACCCGAACCAGAACAAAGCGCCTGACGTGACCAAGACCTATACGGGGAGAAGACTCTCCGCCCGCTATCCGACCGATCTGCCGGCCTGGAAGGCGCTGGCGAAGCACCACAAAGACGATATGCGCAGCAGGCATCTGCGCGATCTCTTTGC
>JANQGP010000430.1 GCA_028277265.1 Woeseiaceae bacterium
GGGAACGTCAGCTAACGCCGACTTTATACACACTGAAAAAGGCAAACCAATCGAAAGATTGTGACGCAAAGCCACCGGTCTAAGGACAAACGTCTAGGACAGCGGGGCCGCCAGTTAACAAAGTCCACGCGACTTTGTCGAGGTCGTCTTCTCAACGATCGTTTCTTCGTGACGACCCATGATCGTCGCGCGATTGGTTTGCTCGCCGAAATTCGGCTGGAGCAAAACCATGAAGATTCTCGCCCGTTCGGGTTGTTTACGTAATGTCACGACGGCGTTTGTTTCAACCGCCGTTCTTGCCGGTTGTCTGACAAGTGAACGGGAAGAAACCTCACTCGACCCCGAGCAGACATCGACCAACTCGGCCCCAAGCATATCGGGTGCGCCACCTGCCAACATCGATGTCAGCGAGACCTACTCGTTCACTCCGAACGCCTCGGACTCCGACGGCGATAGCCTGACTTTTTCAATTAGCAACAGACCGGCATGGGCGAGCTTCGATTCGTCAAACGGCCGCCTGTCCGGCACGCCGACGCTCGGTGACGTAGGTACCGACTCCGGCATTGTGATCAGCGTTTCCGACGGCACCGACACATCCAGCCTGGACGCGTTTTCGATTACCGTAAACATGGAGCAGACGAATTCGGCACCCACGATATCGGGTACGCCTGCGTCCAGCATCAACCAGGGGCAGGCTTACTCGTTTACACCAGTTGCCGACGATGCTGACGGCGATCCGCTCACGTTCTCGATCTCGGGACTACCGTCATGGGCGAGCTTCGGCTCTGCATCGGGCGCACTCAGCGGAACGCCCGGTGCCGCGGACGTCGGCGTGTACACGAATATCGTAATCTCCGTTTCGGATGGACAGGTGAGCGCTTCGCTACCGGCGTTCTCGATCTCGGTCAATGCCATCAGCCTCGGATCGGTCACGTTGGACTGGACTGCCCCGACGGAAAACGAGGATGGGACGCCGCTCACGGATCTCGCCGGCTACAGGATCTACTGGGGTACCACTTCCGGCAACTACCCGAACTCCGCGACGATCGACAACCCGAGCGTGACAACCTATCTTGTCGAAAACCTGGCGCCGGGGACCTACGAATTCGTCGCTACCGCGTTCAATTCGGCCGGCGTCGAAAGCCGATTCTCGGGCACCGCGACCAAGAGCGTCCCCTAGGTCCGGCAAATCTCGTCAGTCGGCGCAGGTTTGGCACTGGAATAACGTAATTCCGGCAAGCAGGCTCGTCCTCCCGACAACAAGACATCATGGAGGACGTCATGGCCAGGATCATTGCCTTGCTTGCGATCGTATTCGCGTCACTTGCCACATCGGCTGCGGGCGCAGCATCCCCGAGAAACGTATTGCCGCAACCGGCAACGAATGCGGATTTCCACGACCTTGGCCAATCCGATGCCGCGAAGGTCGCGCTCGGCGCTCAACTCTTCTACGACAAGGTTCTCAGCGGCAATTTCAATATCTCGTGCGCAACCTGCCACCACTCGTTCACAGGAACCGGCGACGGGCTGGCCTTGCCTATCGGCGAGGGCGGCCGCGGTCTCGGCGTTGCACGTGACACGGGTATCGGCGCCGACGCCGTACACGAGCGCGTACCTCGCAACGCCCCGCACGTCTTCAATCTCGGCGCAAGCGAGTTCGAGATCCTGTTCCACGATGGCCGCGTACAGCCGAATCCCGACTTCCCGAACGGCATCGAATCGCCCGCCGGACACGATCTGCCCGACGGGCTCGACAATGTCCTGGCAGTACAGGCCATGTTCCCCGTCACGTCGGGCACCGAGATGGCTGGACAGCCGGGCGAGAACCCCGTCGCGGATGCGGCTGCCGCGGGCAACCTCGCGGGGCCGGGCGGGGTTTGGGAACAACTTGCGGAGCGCTTGCAGGGTTTGCCTGGCTACGTCGATCAGTTCGTCGCCGTATTCCCTGACGTAGTCACGGCCGGTGATATCCGGTTCACCCATGCAGCGAATGCAATCGCTGCGTTCGAAGCCGCCAACTGGCGTTCTGACAACAGCCCGTTCGATCGATTCCTGCGTGGCGAACGCGGTGCTATGAGCCGCGCACAGGTCAAAGGGATGCGCGTCTTCTATTCGCGTCGCAAGGGCAATTGTGCGAGCTGCCATTCCGGCACTTTCCAGACCGACCATTCGTTCCGTGCCGTCGCAATGCCGCAGATCGGTCCTGGCAAGGGCGACGGCGTCGGCTACGAGGACTTCGGTCGTGAGCGAGTGACGGGCGATGTAAGGGACCGCTACAGATTCCGGGTTCCGACGCTGCGCAACGTGGCGTTGACGGCTCCGTACGGACACGGCGGAGCGTATGACACGCTCGAGGCCGTGGTCCGCCATCATCTGGACCCGGTTGCATCGCTCAAAGACTACGATCCGGCTCAGCTGCGGTTGCCGGGCAGACCGGACCTTGACGCCGGGGACCTCGCGGCGATGAACGATGCGGCTGTCGTCGAGGCGATCGCGAGCGCGAATGAGCTTGCCGAGATGCATCTCTCCGAGAGGGAGATCGGCTACCTGATCGACTTCCTGCATGCGTTGACCGATCCGGCCATGCTCGACTTGCGCGGGGACGTGCCGCGGTCACTGCCGAGCGGCTTGCCGCTCGGGGACTGACGTACCGGATAAAAAGAGCCCCGCATCGCGGGGCTCGGTTCACTCAACCCTGGGAGAGGGCTACACCCGTCAGGCGACGGCGGGCGTATAAATCTGTGGCTGCGCCGCCTGGCGCTGCTTGCGCACGTCGTGGAGAATTTCGGAGGCCATCTCCTTGCACGAGCCGCAGCCTGCCGCGACACCGAGTTCTGCCTGCAGCGCCCAGAGATCGGTTGCGCCAGCCTCTGCGGCCCGGCGGATATCCTTGTCACTGATCGCGTTGCAAATGCAGATATACATAAATCAACTACTTAGTGCATTTGAGAGTATTCAAACGCAAATGCGAATGATTGTCAATAACATTACGTATAATCCGAGACATGCATCGCGGTAGCCCGAAATACAAAATTGAGGGACGGTATACCCAATTTCTCTCGGGGCGCTTGCCGAGGCCTTTCAATAATGGGCGAAGAGCAAGAAATAGGTATACCGTCCCTCAATTTTGCCTGTATCAGGAGGCCATACACCCTTGGTGGTATCCCTCCCGTCGAGCGAAATCCTTTATGATCCCCAGGCTCGCGCTCGAGCGCGGCAAATCGTTGAAAAACCTGAGTTAGTCATGACCGAATTCGACAAGAAGACGTTGGACGACTGGGCCGCGCTGGCCCGGA
>JANQGP010000433.1 GCA_028277265.1 Woeseiaceae bacterium
TGATCGAGCCGGTTGACGACGCCGTCGCCGTCATCGTCCAGTGCCCCGGCACGCCCGCCGGCACGCAGGTCGATATCCGCGGTTGCGAGATCAAGGAGGAGATTCGTCTCGAAGGCGTCAACTTCGAAAGCAACTCCGATCGCCTGCTCCCGGGTGCGGAGCGCATCCTCAACGATGCGGCGGCCACCCTGAAGAAGAATCCGACGATCAAGGTCGAGGTTGCGGGTCACACGGACAGCGACGGCTCGGCCGAGTACAACGAGAGCCTGTCGGCACGTCGTGCGCAGACCGTATTCGACTACCTCGCCGATGCCGGTATCGCCGTCGATCGCATGACGGTCCGTGGTTACGGTGAATCGCAACCGATAGCCGACAACGCGACGGCAGCCGGCAAGGCGGAAAACCGCCGCGTCGTACTGCGGATTACGGAACGGTAAGCCCGGGCAAGAGTCGCTTTGCGACCCGGAAAGTCAAGCGCGTACAGCCGGGGCTGTACGCGCTTATTTTTTGCGCACCTCGTCGATACCCACGACGGTCGATCCGCGCTTGAGGCTTTGCGTGTCGACATACCCGCCGCACCAGGCCTCGAGCTGCGACGCCGACATCGGCCTGGCGATGAAATACCCCTGCACTAGATCGCAGCCCAGGCGTCGCACGACGGCATACTGCTGCGCCGTCTCGACACCTTCGGCCACGACCTCGAGACCCATGGCCTTGCCCAGCGCAATGATGGCCTCGACGACTTTGGTGTTCGCGTCCGGGTCGGACAGCTGCGAGGTGAATGCCTGATCGATCTTGAGTGTCTGCACGGGCAACCGGGCGAGGTAACTCAGGGACGAATACCCGGTCCCGAAATCGTCGATATGGATGCCGACACCGTAGGACGCAAGGTCGTCGAGCACGGGCTGCGCGACGGTCAGATCCTCGAGCAATACGGTTTCGGTCAGTTCGAGGTTGATGAGTTCACGATCGACGGCCTTTTCAGTCAGGATACGCTTGATCAGGCTGACCAGGTCGCGATTGCGAAGCTGGTGCGCCGACACGTTCACGCTGACCGGCACGCGCCAGTCGGACGTCTCGCGCCACGAGGCCACGTCGTCGCAAACCGTGTGCATGATGGATTCGAACAACACGTCCGAGATGCCTACCTCTTCGCTCAACGGTATGAAGTCGGACGGCGATACGACGGAGCCGTCGGGACGAATCCAGCGCGCCAGCGCTTCGACGCCGGCCAGCTCGCCGGTCTTCGTCGACTGCTGGGGCTGGTAGTGCGCCGTGATCTGACCGTTGTCGATCGCGCCGCGAAGCTCCGCCTCGAGATCGAACTTGTGTCGCGCCCGGAACCGCATCTCGCTGTGGTAGTAGGTGATCGCGTTGTCGAGGCGACGAGTGGAACGATGTAGCGCTGCCTCGGCGCACCGGAACACGGCCTTGGCGTCTCGTCCGTGCACGGGGTGCCAGGCCACGCCGATCGCCGCTTTGAGAAACAGATCACGACCGTTGATCAGGAAGGGCTCCTCGACGGTCTTCCGGACGTTCTCTGCCAGTTCTATGATCGCATTTTCGGACTCTACGCCGGGCATTATCACGGCAAACTCGTCGGCGCCAAAGCGCCCGACGATGGCCCTGTGGGTGTCCTGCTCCTCCACGAACGTCCGGCTCAGACGATTGCCGATCGACCGAAGTAGCTCCGTACCGGCGTCGTAACCCATCGTTTCGTTGATAAAGCTGAAACGATCGAAGTCCAGCAATACGACGGCGGTATCGCCCTCGGTATCCTCGGCCTTGCCGACGAGGTTCTTGAGCTCCTCGATCAGGAGCAGTTGGTTGGGCAAGCGCGTTACGAGATCGAAATAGGCGATCTTTTGCAGCGCCTCGGTGCGTTCCTCGACGCGGCGCTCGAGGTCCTCGTTCGCCTTGCGCAACGCCATGTCGGCATGCCACTTGCCGCACAGTGCGGCTGCCAGCTGACGGCACTCCGCGCCATGGAAGGGTTTCTTGAAGATGAACACCTTATCGGCCGGCGGTATCCGCTTGCCGAGATTGTCGGG
>JANQGP010000487.1 GCA_028277265.1 Woeseiaceae bacterium
CTTGGCTACGCGGCGATACCGTCGCCTACGAGCGGCACCGGCTGACGGTCAACGGTGAAGTCATCGATCTCGATCCGAGCGACCGGCGCTTCGGCAACGTGCCGATCTTCATCGAGGATCTCGATGGGCGCGTGCACGATATCCTCATCCTGAATCCCGAGTTTTCGCGCGGCGACGCCACCTATCGTGTTCCCGAAGGTCAGTACTTCATGATGGGCGACAATCGCGACCGGTCGCAGGACAGCCGGTTCATAGGCATGGTCCCCGAGGAGTTCCTGGTCGGGGAAGCCGTCCGCGTCTGGATGCATTTTGTGCCGTGGAACATGCCCGACTGGAGCCGTATCGGGACGAAAATCCAATAATGAGGTGCCAGTCACTGATTTGACCGGTAGAATCGCGGTACGTTGGGTTATGTAGCGCAGGCACTGCGCGGCTGAGGACACGGAGAAATCGGTATGTCGCTGAATTACTTGGAGAAAAGGCGTTGCCGCCGCCGACAGGCCGGCATGACGACGCTGGGCCTCGTAATCCTGTTGGTGTTCGTCGGCCTGTTCGCTTTCGCCGGAATTCGCCTCACTCCCGTGTACCTGAATTATCTGAAGGTCGCGAGCGTCGTGGAAGGCGTCAGCAAGGAGTTCGACGGCACCGGTGCAAGCCGCGCGTCCATTCGCAGTTCCATATCGCGCCGTTTCTCTATCGAGAGTGTCAGCGAGATCGAAGCCAAGGACGTTACGGTCAGTGCCGTCGACGGCGGCTACGAAGTCGCGGCGATTTACTCGCACAAAGCGCCTTTCATTGCCAACGTCAACTTTTTGGTGGACTTCGACAAGCGCACGCTGGTCCGCCGTTAGCGGTACGCGGCCGCATCGCGGCACGGCAAAGAATGAGCGACCAGATTGAATAAAGCCGAGAGCTGGCTCCAGAGTACGCTCGAATACCGATTTGCAGATCCTGCATTGTTGATTCGGGCACTCACGCACCGCAGCGCGGCCGGCACCAATAACGAACGACTCGAATTCCTCGGCGATGCCGTGCTCGGTTTCGTGATCTCCGAGGCCGTCTTCGAATTGCGCCCCGACGCGTCGGAGGGTGATCTGAGCAAATTGCGCTCATCCCTGGTAAAGGATGCGTCACTTGCCGAACTCGCGAGCGATCTCGGCCTGGGTGAGCACCTGATTCTCGGCAGCGGCGAGCGCAAAACCGGCGGTCACCGCCGCGAGTCGATTCTCGCCGATGCGCTCGAAGCGGTCTTCGGCGCCGTGTACCTCGACAGCGGTTTCGATGCGGCGTGCGAGGTAATCGAGCGCCTATTCGAGCAGCGCCTGCAATCGTTGCCCGATGCCGAGGACCTCAGGGATCCCAAGACACGCCTTCAGGAGTGGCTGCAGGGACGCGGAATGGCGTTACCCGCGTATGAGCTGGTCAGTGCGACGGGCAAGGCGCACGCACAGCGATTCGCCGTGACGTGCACCGTGAACGAACTCTCACATTCGACGGACGGCAATTCGACGACGCGACGCAAGGCCGAACAACAGGCCGCGCGCCGCATGCTGGCATTCATCCAGGAAACGGGCGAATGAGCGAATACCGCTGCGGTCTGGTCGCAGTCATCGGCCGTCCCAATGTCGGCAAGTCGACTTTGATCAATGCGATCATGGGCCGCAAGGTCAGTATCGTGACGGCCAAGCCGCAGACCACGCGACACCGCATTCTTGCGGTCCGCACAACGGACACGGCGCAAATCATCTTCGTCGATACGCCGGGCCTGCATCGCAAGGCGGGCAAGGCGATGAACCGGCTCATGAACCGCACGGCTACCAATGCCCTCGCGGATGCCGATGTCGTGTTGTTCGTCACCGACGCGACGCACTGGACGTCGGCCGATGAGGATGTTCTGAGGCGCCTGCACAAGGTTTCAGCACCCGTCATCGCCGTGCTCAACAAGGTCGACAAGGTTCATCCGAAGGAGAAGCTGCTCGACATGATTGCGCTGATGTCGGCTCGCCACGATTTCGCGGAGATCGTACCGGTATCCGCGCTGCGCGAAACCAATCTCGATGGACTGCTCGGTAGCCTGCCGTCGTTTCTGCCCGAGTCACCGCCGCTTTTCCCTGAGGACATGCACACGGACCGCAGCCCGGAGTTCCATGCGGCCGAGGTCATTCGGGAGAAGCTGACACTGATGCTGCATCAGGAACTCCCGTACGGACTCACCGTGCAGGTCGAGCGTTACCTCGAAGACGAAGGCGGTATCGCGATCAATGCGATCATCTGGGTCGAGCGAGACAGCCAGAAAGGCATCGTCGTGGGCAAGCAGGGCGGTGTTCTGAAGAAGGTGGGCCGGTCGGCGCGGCTCGAACTCAAGGAACAACTCGGCCGTAACGTCCATCTCGAACTCTGGGTCAAGGTCAAGAGCAACTGGGCCGACAACGAGAAAGACCTCGTGAATCTCGGGTACGAAGCGCCGTAGGGCGCGGCATTGTCCTTGAACCCGCTCCGGACGGAAGAAGTATGTACTCCGCTTGCGCAAAGAGCCCTCCACGACAGGATTCTGCCGATATTTTGCCGCGTACGGTGGGATCCACAGGAATGCGTCAACAGCCGATGTTCTTGCCTGCGCGAAAGACCACGCCGGAATCCGCAGACCCAACGCGCCTGTCACGCTCCTCGTGGAGGCGGCTATTTGCGAAAGTTAAAGTAGTTTCGAGGAAATCCTCCACGTGGAGGCGGCTATCTGCGAAAGTTGAAGTAGTTTCGAGGACGTTCTCGGCGCGGGAATTTCGCGCTTGTTCGGCCCCAAACTCGCCCAACTGAGCTATAGTTCCGGTATGAGTGCCGATTCTTACCCCGGGACGCATTCAAGCCCGTTGTCGGGTCTGCATTTTCTTCTGACCTATCAGTGCAACTACGAGTGCGACCACTGTTTCGTGTGGGGTTCGCCGTTTCAGAGCGGCACCATGACGATCGAAACCATCGAGCACATTCTTGCCGAGGCCGAATCGCTCGGGACCGTCAAATGGATCTACTTCGAAGGCGGCGAAGCCTTTCTCTACTACCAGGTTCTGCTTGGCGGCATCCGTCGAGCCAAAGAGCTCGG
>JANQGP010000021.1 GCA_028277265.1 Woeseiaceae bacterium
CGCGAGTCCCGTGATTGCGGCCGTCGATTTCGTCGGCCGGTTGCTGCCGATGTCGCTCGTCGAGGTCGAGACGGAATGGCTACAGATGCTGGTCTCGCAGGTCAACAGTGTCGCCGCGGCACTCGCCGTTGGCGGTCTGCTGATCGTGAAATTCTTCCGCTGGGTCCTTCGCTGATTTGCACAACTGTATATCTATACAGTAACCTTTGTCGCATGCCCGCCCGCCCTCACAAGGGCCGAGGCGCCGTCTCGGCGCCCGTCGGCCGCTTCGACCAGCGTCTCGTCGAACTGGACGACGACGTCGCACAGGCGCGCGCAGAAGAGACGCCGGAGACGATCGTCCGGGCCATGCCGGCCGGGCGCATCATCGCCACCAACAACTCGCCGGACATCCCGTTCGACCAGTCCATCAATCCGTATCAGGGCTGCGAACACGGCTGCGTGTACTGCTATGCGCGACCGAGCCACAGTTATCTCGACCTCTCGCCCGGCCTGGACTTCGAAACACGCATCTTCTCGAAGCCCAATGCGGCCACTCGCCTCCTCGAGGAATGGGAAAAGAGGCGTTACGAGTGCAAGCCCATCACGATCGGCGCCAACACCGATCCCTATCAGCCGGCCGAGCGGTCACTCGAGATCACTCGCCGGTTGCTCGAGCAATTCCTCGAGTATCGGCACCCGGTGAACCTGATCACGAAGAGCAACCTCGTCGAGCGCGATCTCGACCTGCTCGCCGAGCTCGCTTCGATGCGGCTTTGCTCGGTCGCAATCAGCGTACCGACGATGAACGACGAGCTGAAGCGCATCATGGAGCCACGCGTGCCCTCGGCAGCATCCCGCCTTCGGGCCATGCGCCTGCTTGCCGACAACGGCGTCCCGACGAGTGCGCTGCTGGCGCCGATCATCCCGGCGATCAACGACAACGAGATCGAGGCCATCCTGGCCGCCGTGGCGGACGCCGGCGCGGACCAGGCGCGTTACATATTTTTGCGGTTGCCCCACGAACTGGTCGAGATCTTTTCGGACTGGCTCGAAGTGCATTTCCCCGACCGCAAGGAGCGTGTCCTGAGCCTCGTCAGACAGTCCAGCGGCGGCCGCCATTACGATGCTCGATTCGGTGTCCGCCAGACGGGCCGAGGCGCTTATGCCGACATGATCGGTACCCGGTTCCGGACCGCCATCCGCAAGCTCGGACTCGGGCGGGACGCCTACCAGCACACGCTCGACTGCAGCCGTTTCATCCGCCCGGGACAGCGGCAACTGGGGCTCGATTTCTGAGTCTGCGACCCGGTATAGTGGGTAGCCAGCAGGGCGCGAAACGCAGAACTATCAGGCGTCCTGCCGGTCTTATCTAGACTCGGCGCTGCAGGGCGCTGCATGGAGACCAAGGGCCTGAGCCACCGAATGTCACACCCGGGACTGAACAGACTCGCTTTCCTGCTGCTCGTCGCAGCCACTCCCGCCCTCGGCCAGACCGCCGACGATAGCGATCCGCCGGCGCCGCTCGAGCAGACGGTGCCGGTTGCGGACGAAGAAGAAGCGCCCGCATCGGACGCGCCGCAGCCGCTCACCGAAGACCGGATTCTCCGCGAGTTCGACCGCTTTCAGACTTACCTCTCCGACAAGAACTTCGACGAGGCCGACGTCTCGGCGAAACGTGTCGTCGAGATGGCGATCAGGTTCTACGGACCGCAGTCACACGAGACGGCGAAAGCGCTGAACAACCTCGCTATCGTCCAGCACCAGAACCAGCAGTACGACGCCGCCATACAGAACTTCAGCTCGGCGATCGAGATTCTCGAGGTCCTCGAAGACCGCCTCAATGCAGGCCTCGTCAACCCGCTCAAGGGCCTCGGAGCGGCTCAGCTCGGCCAGGGGCGCCCCGATCTCGCGTCGCGCTCGTTCCAGCGGGCGACGCACATTACACACGTCAACGAGGGGCCCCACAATATCGAGCAGGTCGAGATCCTGGAATCGCTCGCGGAGGCCACCGTGCGCATGGGTGAGCTGGAAGCGGCGCGCGATGTTCTCGACCGCATTCACATACTGAACGTCCGGCACTTCAAAGGTGACGCCCTCGGCTTGATTCCGTCGTTGATGCGCCGCGGCGAATGGCAGCACCGCGCCGGGTACTACAACGACGAACGCGCAACCTACCGGCGCGCGATCCGAATCATCGAAACGGCCGCTGGCAAGCAGGACCCGCGCCTGATCACGCCCCTTCTGAAGCTCGGTGAGTCGTATTACTTCTATGACACCTACAGCCAGGGGCCCGGAACCGTCTCGGGCGCAACCGGCGAAACCTATTTCAAACGCGCCGTGCGCATTGCGGAAAGCACCGACGACCTCCCCTGGCTCGAGCTGGCCAGTACCCGTCTCGCATTGGCCGACTACTATGCTTACACCGACGCCCACAACCGGGCGCGCAAGATCTACCAGCAGGTCTGGAACTCGCTGTCCGGCGACGAGGATCGCCTGGAGATGCGTGGTGAACTGCTCGGAGGGCCGATCACGCTGCGGCAGGAACCGCTGCCGATCTACGCCGGCGGCCCCGACAGCGCGCAGCGCGACCCGAGCGGATTCCTGACCGGAACGATTCGCGTCGACTACACCGTATCGGCGCGCGGCCGCGTCCGCGACATTCGCACCGAAGCCAGCCCGCCGGAGTTCACCGACATGCAACGCATGGTGCATCGCGAGGTGCGCCGCCGCTTGTTCCGACCCAAGCTGATCGACGGTGTCCCCGTCGAATCGGGCAACCAGGTCTTTGTGCACGAGTTCCTGTACCGCCAGGAGGAGCTCGACGAGATCAGAGAAGAGAAGAATCCGGCGACGACATCCGAAGATACGTAGACACCATGAAAAAAACGACGCTGCCTTCGCGCTCCGAGGCTTTGCCCGGTCGTGACTCCGAGATGCCCGTACCCGAGCGGCACTTCGTCAATGACAACCCGCTGCAAGGACCGTTCCCGGGCAACATGCAACGAGCCGTCTTCGGGCTCGGCTGTTTCTGGGGTGCCGAGCGCCGTTTCTGGGAAGCAGAAGGTGTCTACACGACGGCTGTCGGCTACGCCGGCGGTGTGACACCCAACCCCACGTACGAGGAAGTCTGCACGGGAGGTACCGGGCACACCGAGGTCGTGCTGGTCGTGTTCGACCCGGCATTCACGAGCTACGAAGAGATGCTGCGGGTCTTCTGGGAAAGCCACGACCCGACGCAGGGCATGCGCCAGGGCAATGACGTGGGTACGCAGTACCGGTCGGCGATCTACACGATCGACGACGATCAACAGAGCATCGCGCGCCGCTCACTCGCGTCGTACCAGGAGCAGCTCCGCGCCGCCGGCCACGGTGAGATAACCACGGAGATCGCACCGCTCGATACGTTCTACTATGCCGAGGACTATCACCAGCAGTACCTGGCAAAGAACCCGGGGGGCTATTGCGGCCTCGGCGGAACCGGCGTCAGTTGCCCCATCGGCCTCGACCTCGACCAGAAGTCTGCGTAGGATCAGCGCGGTTAACCGACTGGGAACGACCGTGGCAAAACCCGCGAAGAAGACGCCGAAACCGCGCAGGCCAGGCCGCAAGCAGGCCGAGGAAGCGGTTCGTACCTTGTTGCTCTGGGCCGGCGAGGACACGCGGCGCGAAGGGCTGCTCGACACGCCGAAGCGCGTCGCGGCAGCCTACGAGGACTGGTTCAGCGGCTACAAGGAAAACCCGTACGAATTCCTGCAACGCACGTTCGAGGAAGTCGAGGGCTACGACGAGATGATCGTATTGCGCGACATCGGCTTCGAGTCGCATTGCGAACACCACATGGCCCCGATTATCGGGAAGGCGCACGTCGGCTACCTGCCGCGCAGCAAGGTCGTCGGCATCAGCAAACTCGCTCGCGTCGTCGAAGCCTATGCTCGCCGTTTCCAGGTCCAGGAGAAGATGACGGCGCAAATCGCCAACTGCATTCACGACGTGCTGCAGCCGAAAGGCGTAGCCGTCGTCGTCGAAGCCAGTCACCAGTGCATGACGACCCGGGGCATCCACAAGTC
>JANQGP010000043.1 GCA_028277265.1 Woeseiaceae bacterium
TACGTCGGCGGCGGCAATATGGCGAGAGCCCTGGCAGGCGGAATGCTTGCCGCAGGGTACGAGGCGACTCACCTGTGGATCTCGGAACCGCTCGACGGACAGCGCGAGAACCTGGCGAAGGAACTGCCGGGTGCAACGATCGTCGAGCGCAATGAAGACGCCGTGCGCGATGCGGAGTGCATCGTGCTCGCCGTCAAACCACAGATCCTCAGCGAAGTCTGCAAACCGCTGTCGGCGCTCGTCCAGCAGACACGCCCGCTCGTCATCTCGATAGCTGCCGGCGTACGAGCCGGCGACATCGAGGCCTGGCTTGGCGGGAATCTGCCCGTTGTGCGCGTCATGCCCAATCAGCCGGCGCTGCTGCGTCTCGGAATCTCGGGGCTTTTCGCGAACGAGCATACGAACGAACACCAGCTGCGGGCCGCAACCAACATCATCTCGACGACGGGGCCGGTCGTTCGCGTCGACAGCGAGGACGACATCGATACCGTCACGGCGGTGTCGGGTACCGGGCCGGCCTACTTCTACCTGCTGACCGACATGCTGGTCAAAACCGCGGTCGAACTCGGGCTCGACTATGACGATGCACTGCAGCTGGTCCTCGAGACGGCGCGAGGTGCCGGCGAGATGATCGAACAGTCCGGCGAGACGATGGACTCGCTGATCGCGCGCGTGCGCTCGCCGGGCGGAACGACGGCAGCGGCGTTCGACTATCTCGATAACACCGACTTCCGTGCTATCTTCAGCGGCGCCGTTGTCGCGGCCCGGGACCGGGCCGTCGATCTTGCCGACGCGGCCCACGAATCGGGAAAGGACGCATAGATGCCTTCAAGCTTCATCCAGGCCGTCGTATTCATTGTCAATACGCTGACGCAACTCTACCTGTTCGTGCTGCTGTTGCGCCTGCTTCTGCCCTACCTCGGCGCCGACTTTCGCAACCCGATCGCGCAGGCCATTCTCAAGATGACCTCGCCTCTCGTCATTCCGCTGCGGCGCATAATCCCGCCGATAGGGCGCATCGATACGGCGACCATCGTCGTTGCATTCGCGATCCAGTACCTCTTGATCGTCGTGCTGCTGCTCATCCTGGGCAGCAGCGAGACGATAGCGAAGATTGCCGTGACGTCGATCGTCAATCTCGTATTACTAACCGTGCGCCTGTTCGTATTTGCGATCTTCATCCGCGTGATTCTGAGCTGGATTGCGCCGCAGGGTTACAACCCGGCGCTCGCGATCATCTACACGCTGACGGATCGCGTACTTCGTCCCTTCCAGCGCATCATCCCGCCGATGGGTGGCCTCGACCTGTCGCCGCTCTTCGCAATCATCCTGCTGATGGCCCTGACCATAGTCATCGCCGGTCTCAAACCCATCGGTCTCTGACCGACGGCGCAAGGAGAAGCTAAGCTACTGAATGTGCGCGGGAATTTTTTCTCATGCCCCGAATGGTTTATAGTGAGGAAAAGAGAGGGGTGGTGACATGGCATTGGCGAGGTTTCTGATTACTTTTGCACTGGCGGCCGTGCTCGCGGCATGCGGCGGGCCGGGCGAAGATGCCACGATTCCCGAGGCGCAGCCGGCAGGAGCGACATCCGCGGATATCGGGGATTACGTCGTGCACTTCAACGCACAGTCGACGGACCAGTTGCCCCCCGACGTCGCTCGCGCCTATGACATCGTTCGCAGCAAGAATCGGGCGATGCTCAATGTCTCGATCATTCGCGAGTCCGACAACACGTCCGTCTCCGGCGAGGTAACGGTGAAGACCGTGAACCTGACCGGGCAACTCAAGAACGTAACGATGCGCAAGATCGAAGAACCGGGCGAGGTGACCGCGATCTATTACATCGGCGAAACGCCGGTCGCGAATCGCGAGACACTCATCTTTGATATCTCGGTGCGACCGGAGGGCGCGGTAACCACGTCGGAAGTCCGGTTCAAACGGCAGTTCTATACCGACAGCTGACACGTTCGCACCCAAGAATTCGAATCTCGAAACGGGCGCGTCTTCGCCCGTTTCCGGTGCGCGGCAATACCGCAAAAATACCCGGAAAAAAAGGTCGATTTCCGGTTACGCAGTGCAAAAAAAAGTGGTATCGTCGCTGCGCTTTCACAGCGGGCGCGAGCCCGTTTCTTCATTTTTCAGGAGTTAGTTTTTCATGGCAGCGAACACCAAGAAGCCACCTACCAAGTCCGAAATCTATGCGAAGATCGTCGATGACACCGGTCTTACGCGCAAGGACGTTGCAGCCGTTTTCGAT
>JANQGP010000067.1 GCA_028277265.1 Woeseiaceae bacterium
ATCATTTAGTTATGCTGCATTCGTGCTACGTAAACAGTGGCGATCGATGCAGAATGCCAACGATTAGGGGCTGGTTCGACGTGCAGTCCGAACAACCGAAGAAAGTACTGATCGTCGGGGGAGGATCCGCCGGTTGGATGGCGGCCGCGTACCTCGAAGCCGCGTTGCGCGACAACGGCAAACGGCCGGTCGAGATCAGCCTGATCGAATCTCCGGATGTGCCGAGAATCGGCGTCGGAGAGGCAACGATTCCGAATATCAAACACATTCTGGCCGTCGTGGGTATAGACGAAACCGATTTCCTGCGCACTGTCGACGGCACGTTCAAGCAGGCGATCAAATACGTCAACTGGGTACGGGGAACCGGCGATTACTACTATCACCCGTTCGACGGTTTTCGCGTCCAGCCGATCGACCGCGCGGCGATGCGCTGGCTCAGGAGCAACCGCTCGATACCGTTTGCGGAGACCACATCGGCGCAGCCTGTGGTCTGCGAATTGGGCCTCGCACCTAAACCGCTCGCCGCGCATGATCCGAACGAGGGACTGAAGTACGCGTACCACATGGACGCCATGAAGTTCGCGGACATGCTGACACGCGTGGCGACAGCGCGCGGCGTCCGCCATTATCGCGACCACGTGACCGACGTGGAGCTCAGTCCGAGTGGCGATATCGCCGCGGTTCATACGCGCAACGGTGCGCGCCTTGATGCGGACCTGTTCATAGACTGCACCGGATTCGCGGCGCTGCTGATCGAAAAACGGCTCGGCGTCGAGTGGGTAGACTGTTCGCAATGGTTGCTGTGCGACCGCGCGATCACGATGAACGTGCCGTACGAGCACTTTTACCCCGGCTACGTCCGCCCGTACACGACGGCAACAGCGCAATCGTCCGGCTGGATCTGGGAAATTCCGCTGCAAACGCGTAAGGCGCTTGGTTACGTGCACGCCAGCGCATTTATCGACGAAGCGTCAGCGGAGCGGGAGCTGCGTGCATTCGAGGGACGGCATGCCGCCGGCCTGGACACGCGTACGGTGCATTTCAAAGTCGGTCACCGGGCCAAAGCCTGGGTCAGGAATTGCGTATCGATCGGCCTGGCCGGGAATTTCATAGAGCCACTCGAATCAACGGGCCTGTATCTCAGCGACCTCGCCACGGTAATGCTCGCCGAGCACTTTCCCTACGACGATGACATGGCACCGCTTGCCTGGCGCTTCAACCGAATCATGGCCAATCGTTTCTACGAGATTCTGGACTTCATCAACCTGCACTACTGCCTGACGCAGCGCAGCGATACGGCCTTTTGGCGCGAGATCCGGCGACCCGAGCGAATCAACGACCGACTCAAGGCCAAGCTCGAATTCTGGAAAACAAAGGTCCCCACCGCGATCGATTTCGTAGACCAGCACCTGCCGGGACAGCCCCATGCTGCGCTCCCGAGTGCGGGCATGGCCGGCGACCATCGACCGCCAATCGACACGGCGACGATCTTCGGCCTGGAGAGTTACGAGGCAATTCTGTACGGCATGGAATTCCTCGCCGGCGAGTGCGACGAGTGGTTCGGCCCGAAGCGACCGGATTCAAAGGTCCCGAAGTACATCATCGATCGACTGACCGACGCGCCGCGCACGCTGCCCCCGCACGACGTGTGGCTCAGACGCGTACTGGGCATGCGCGAATTCGATGTCTCGACAGGGGCCGTCGCGTGAAGCTGCCGAAGCGAATCGTCATCGTCGGCGGCGGGTCGACGGGCTGGATGGCCGCCGCGTATCTCGACGCAGCATTGAACCAGCCGGACTTTCGTGTCGTGGATATCGCAGTGCTCGAATCGCCCGACGTACCGCGTATCGGCGTTGGCGAGGCGACCATACCGAGCATTCGGCACGTACTGGCAACGATCGGCATCGACGAAATCGAGTTTCTCAAACGCGTGGACGGCACCTACAAGCATGCCATCAAGTACGTCGACTGGCTGGACGGCAAGGGCGAGTCCTACTACCACGCATTCGGGCGGCGGCGCCTGAAACCCATAGACCGGTCCGCCGAACACTGGCTGCGCAGCGATCGATCGATGCACTTCTCCGAGACCGTATCGGCGCAGCCGCTGTTGTGCGAAAACTGTATCGGACCCCACCCGTACCCGGGCAGTGGGCCGACACCCCCGTTCACCTACGCCTTTCATATGAATGCGCTGAAGTTCGCCGACTATTTGTGTGAAATCGCTACGTCGAGAGGTGTTACGCATTATCTCGACACGATGACCGATGTCGAGTTGGACGAGAGCGGGACAGTCCGGACCCTCAGGACGAGGGGCGGCCTGCATATCGCCGGAGACCTGTTCATCGACTGCACGGGGTTCGCTGCGTTGCTGATCGAGAAACGGCTCGGTGTCGATTGGGTCGATTGTTCGCAGTGGCTGCTCAACGATCGCGCGGTCACAATCCAGGTGCCGTACGAGGACAGCTACCCCGGCTACGTGCGGCCGAACACACTCGCGACCGCGGTGTCGAGTGGCTGGATCTGGGAGATTCCCCTCCAGACGCGCCGCGCGTGGGGTTACGTTTTCTCCAGCGCGTACACGAGCGATAGCGACGCTGAGCGCGAGTTACGCGCACACATCGGCAGTTTCGCCGACAACAGCGCAGCGCGATTCGTGCCTTTTCGAGTGGGCTACCGTGCCAAATCGTGGGTCAACAACTGCGTTGCGATGGGCCTGGCGGCGGGATTCGTGGAACCGCTGGAATCGACGGGACTGTACCTGAGCGACCTTGCCGCTGTGATGCTCGCTGAACACTTTCCCTATCACGACGACATGGCGCCGCTGGCATATCGGTTCAACCGCATCATGGCCGACCGATTCCTTGAAATCGTCGACTTCATCAATCTGCACTACTGCCTGACGCGCCGCGAAGACACAGGGTACTGGCGCGAGGTTCGACGACCCGAGCGTATGCACGACCGGGTTCGCACGAAGCTCGATTTCTGGCGCTCCAAGCCACCGGGTTTCACGGATTTCGAGGACGCGTCTTTTCCCGGCGAGCCCATGACGCCAATGCGCTCCGGCGGTCTCCCTGGAGATCATCGAGCCCCCGTGGATACGGCGGGCGTATTCGGCCTGTCGAGCTACGAGGCGATCCTCTACGGTATGGACTTCCTCCGCGACGAATGCGACCGCTGGTACGGCACGGACCGGCCGCCCTCGCAGCCCCTCGCGCAGATTACACAGCGCCTGAAAATGGCGCAGTCGCAACTGCCGAAACAGGCCGATTGGCTACAGCAGGTCTGCGGAATGCCCCGTTACCCGGTCACACCCAGGCCCTGAGTAAAGGTTTCACCTCTGAGGACGTACTCGAGCACCAGGTGCACGCAAGGTCTCGCCCCGCGGTTCACTATCCCGCGCCGGCGACAATTGTTCACTTCATAGATTTCGCCTGCCGGGATGCAGAGTGACTCGTCGCCGACGGTGAAAGCAACGCTGTCGTTCGTGATGACGGGTACATGCACTCGATGCGAGTGTGTTTCCGAAAATGAAGTGTCGGCGTCGACATCGAGGGCGACGCCACCCAGGATGCGCAGAAGTCGCGCACGGACAAAGTAGCCGAGTCCATGCTGCTGCGACAACTCCCGGCCTTCGGATGAACCGTCGAAATAGTCCGCCGCAATCGCGAGGACAGGCCGTATCGGCTTGTGGAAGACCTCGAGTGCGGGCCGTCGGACCGGCTGGTCATGTCGCAATTGCTCATCATGCACGAGGTAGATCACCTGACAGCCCTCACGTAACGGATTCCCGTGGACGTCGGCCGTATCCTGATGCCAGGATTTTTCACTGAGCTTTTCAACGAAAGCTCGTGTCGGCTCTACATTGGCGTGGCCAATGCGTCTGAAGTTGCTGTCAAAGTTCATCGAACGCA
>JANQGP010000158.1 GCA_028277265.1 Woeseiaceae bacterium
CTGCTCGGGAACGGACTCGTCCACGATGATCGTGATCGTCTCGCCGCAGTAAGGGCAACCGATGCGTTTCTCGGGGCTCATGCCCCGAGTATGGAGGCAACGACGGGCCGGGGAGAAGTACCGGTCGGGAGGCAGGGACATGAGGTTTTCAGTTGGCAAGGCGCTCGCCGCGGTGCTTGCGGCCGCTCTATTCGGCACGGCGTCGGCACAAACGGCAGTCACCGAGCATACCGTTCGGCTCGATGATCCCGAGAATCGTCCACCGGCGACGCTCCAGGACGTCTCGTGGCTCGTCGGCTCCTGGACAGGCGAGGCATTCGGCGGCACGTTCGAGGAGGTCTGGAATCCGCCGTCGAAAGGATCGATGATCGGCTTTTTCAAGTTCATGGATGACGACGCCGTCAGTTTCTACGAGCTTTTGCTGCTCGTTGAGGAGGAAGGATCGCTGAGCCTCAAGGTAAAGCACTTCAATCCGGACTTCTCCGCCTGGGAAGACAGGGAAGAGTACGTCGATTTCCGATTCGTGAGTGCCGGTGAAGACGTCATCCATTTCTCCGGGATCAGCTTCTATCGCATGAGCAGGAACGATATCCACGCCTGGATTCGCATGCGCAACGGCGACCGGATCAGCGAGGAGAAGCTGGTCTATCGGCGTGTCGAGGACTAGGCGAGAATGCGGGTCATGTGGAATCTGTCCAGCGCGACGCCGTTGATCATCACGCGTTGTCGTTCGACGACCTCGAAACCGAAGTGCTCGAAGAACGGCCTTGCGGTTATGCTCACGTGTGCGCTGAGCATCTTCAGCCCGGTTGCCCTCGCTTCCTGCTCGATTCGGTCGAGCATGGTCGAACCGACGCCCTGGCGCTGAAATCGCCGGTTTACGAAAAAGTGATCGATGTAACCGGACGGCTGCAGGTCGGCATAGCCGGCAATCTCGCCATCGATCTCGCAGATGAACGGATTCAGCGACCGAATCCGCGCCGACCAACGCCGGGTATCGTAGTTCTCAGGCGCCCACGCGCGGACCTGCTCCTCGGTGTAGTCTTTTCGGTTGACCTCGCGAATCGTCTCGAAGAAGAGCCTGCGCAAGGTCTCTTCTTCGCCGGCCCGGAATCGTCGAACGTGTCTTGAGCTTGCCATCGCACGTTGACTATAACGTCAACGATGCCGGGATCGTGCGTACTAGACGATTCGCGAACCGTCCCAGGCCAAAACGCTTCCGGTGTCATTCGGCGTTACCCGTTCGATGACGTCGAGCAGGTAGCCGGCCGATTGTGACGCCGAGAACAACTTGCCGTCCGCCACGTTGCGCTGGAACGGGCGCGACAGGCGGGTATCCACCGTGCCCGGGTGCAGCCCGATGACCGCGGAGTCGGGAAACCGCCGGGCGTGTTCGATCGACAGCGTCTTCAACACCATGTTGAGCGCCGCCTTCGATGCGCGGTACGAGGTCCACCCGCCGAGGCGGTTGTCGGCGATGCTGCCGACTCGCGCCGACAGCGCCGCAAACACGCTCTTGTGGCCGGGCCGCAGGCACGGCAGGAAGTGCTTCGCGACCAGTGACGGCCCGATGGTATTGATGCGCAGGACGTCGGCCATCACCCCGGCATCGATGTTGCGCAGTGATTTTTCCGGGAAGATGCCGCTGTCGTTGTGCAGTATCCCTGTCGCCACGATGACGAGGTCGAGCGGCCCTTCGGAGGTTGCGACTGCCGCCGCTTCCCGGACCGTGCGCTCGCGGGTGATGTCGATCGGTGCGAGGTGAATGTGGCTGTCACTCTGCTCGTCGAGACGTCGCCCGAATGCAAATACGCGACCGGTCGCGGGCAGCGCAACGAGCTGCTCGACCAACGCGGCGCCGATACCACCGCTCGCGCCGATGACCGCGACGCGCGCGTCGGCGTGAAAGGAATCCAGTCGGGACATCCGGAAAGTGTCCCATGACGCCGCCGGCCGATGTGCAACAGGTTGTAACGGCGGGCTTCCGCTGAGCCCCCGAT
>JANQGP010000224.1 GCA_028277265.1 Woeseiaceae bacterium
GTTTCGAGGAAGTACGGACCCGACCCGACACGACGAACGCGCCCGCGAAAGTGGGCTTTGCCGCTCAGATCCGCTTCGAGGATGAGACCGCGGTTCGCACACTGGAGCTGTTTGCTCGAGACGGCAGACTCGATGTCGATCATGCCGGCGCCCTGCTGAAAGATGCTGTAGGCCGGCAGGCCGGTTTTGTCGCGTGCCATTCGTGCCGAGCTGACGAGCTTGCACTTGACCGCGTCGGGCATGAGCCACGGCTGGGCATCGAGCATGAGCGCCACGGCGCCGCTGACGACGGCGGCCGACTGGGACGTACCCGACATCGTGAAGTAGCTGTCGCCGTCGTGGAAGTGCGGGTGCTTCTTCGCGAACTTGCTGTCATTGCCGACAAGGCCGCGCACGTGCCCCCCCGGCGATACGACGTCCGGCTTCACGAAGGCCTCATAGGTGGGGCCTGCCGACGAAAACGAAGCAAGCGCATCGTCCGTCCAGTCCAGCGGCGTCACGCTGTCGGTCAGCGAGCCGACCGTGATGACGTAGGGAACATTGCCCGGAACGCCGATCGTCATCGGGTCAGGGCCGGTGTTGCCGGCTGACGCGACGACGACAATGCCGTTCTGCCAGGCCACCATTGCCGCCTGCGCGAGCGGATCGTCCCAGTAGTACGATCGCGGCGGCGCGCTGAATGACATGTTGATCACGCGAATGCCGAGCTTGTCCTTGCGCTGCACGACCCAGTCGATTCCCCGGATGACATCGAGATACCGGCCCTTGCCATCGGCGTCGAACGCCTTGACGATCGTCAGGCTGGCATCGGGGGCAATACCGTTGAATTCGCTGTCCTTGTAACGGCTGCTCGCAATCACGCTCGCAACATGACTCCCGTGGCCGTTGTCGTCGCTGTGCGAATTCCATTTGAGCTCTTTGTCCGCGATCGCATCGTAGTGTCCGACGATGCGGGTTTTTCCCTTGGCATTGCCGCGCAGGTACTTCGACTTTGCACCCTTGGCCCATATGCCGGAATCGATGATCGCAATACCGACAGCGTCACCCGTGACGCCCTCCCAGTGCAGCGCGTCGGCGCCTATCAGACTCGCGACGAAGGTCCGTTTGGCTTCCTTGTCGCTGTCGCCCTGGTATTGATACCTGGGGGCAGACGGAAAATCGACGGAGCAACCATTGTCGAAGAACAACCGGATCTCGTAACCGTCGTTGTTCTGCGTGACCCTTCTGAATTCTGCCTCGAAGGTCACGGCCTGACCGGGCAGGAATACGACTTTGCCCGGCAGTCCCCTCTCCTCCAGGTTGTACACCGGCTTGGACCGGGCAGCCGTGAAGGTGGCGCTGACGCCGCGTACCCTGCCGAACCAGGCGTTGTCGTTATTGAACTCGATCTCTTCGAGCGGGCCGTTTCTCTTCGGCCAGATGATCGACATACCGGCCAGGTACAACGGCCTGGAGCCGACGTTGCGGACCGTCCAGTACACGTCGTCATAGTCGTAAGCGAGATGTTCCGCAGCGCTGATCGGACACGCGGCAGGGGCGGCTTTGGCAAGGGTCGGCGCGACGCCCGATGTAGCCACCTCGCGGTCCGCGTAGACGCGCCGGATTCCCTCGGCGCGACGAACGGCTTCGACCTGGTCGTTCGTCAGCGTCGCGCCGACGGCGCGAATGATTCCGAGTTCATGCGTGATGACGCCGCCCGCTTTTGCGACGGCGCTGCGGGCCGTTTCGAGATCGTCGGCCTGGACGATGTAGCGATGTGCTGCCTGTGGTTCCGGTGACGTATCCGACCCCGCCAGCAAGGTCGTGCCCGTGCCGATGATTGCGACCAGCACGAGCGAGACGATAAGCCGTCTTCGCATCTAGGCGCCCCCTAACGCACTATGTTGATCTTGTTGGTTCGATGGCGGGCACGTTATCAGACCGGCATGCACTTGGCAGCAACTACGGAAATGACGACCGAGCCTCGTCCCGGCCGCGGAAATCCGTACCCAACGAAACGCCGAATTCGGCTGCATTAGGTCACGGGGTCACAGTTATGCCGATCGTTAACGGACGCAGGGAACCGGCCGGATGCCGCCCGCGAAAACGCGCGCAACGAAAACGGCGCGGTTTGCGCAAGGCACGCGCATGCGGCCACACCGACCGGGAGCCGACGGCGTCAGTTGGCCCGCTTGCAGGGAATCACATAGACTCGGGCGAAGTGACTGCGACGACCCGCGAACTTGACGAATTGCTTGCCGGGGTCAGCACCGTAACGGTGCTGACGGGGGCCGGCGTCAGCACCGGATCGGGAATTCCGGACTATCGGGATCGCGACGGCGAATGGAAGCACGCGCCGCCGATGCAATATGCCGAGTTCTCGGGCAGCGACGCGGCACGCCGGCGATACTGGGCGCGCAGCTACGTCGGCTGGCAGCGCTTCGGCAAAGCCCGGCCGAACGCGGCACATCATGCGCTCGCCAGGCTCGAGGGTGCCGGCAGGATCGACACGGTGATCACGCAGAATGTCGACCGCCTGCACAGCCTTGCAGGCAGCCGGAACGTCATCGATCTTCATGGAGACCTGAGCAAGGTCCGCTGTATCGATTGCGACGACATGTCGCTTCGGCACAGGTTTCAGCGCGAGTTGAAAGACGCGAATCCCGACTGGCACGCACACGTGTCCGGTTATCGTCCCGACGGTGACGTCGAGCTCGCGGCGACCGGCCAGGACGACTTCCGGGTACCGGGTTGCCGGAAATGCGGCGGGCGCATCAAGCCCGACGTCGTCATGTTCGGGGAATCCGTACCGAGACTGCGGGTCGAAGCCGCCATGTCGGCCGTAGATCGATCAGGCGCGCTTCTCGTTGTCGGCTCGTCACTGATGGTCTTCTCGGGCTTTCGCTTCGCCCGGCGCGCTCACGAGACCGGCAAGCCGATAGCAATCGTCAATCAGGGCAAGACCCGCGCCGACGACATTGCCGCCGTGAAAGTGGAGGCCGATTGCGGCGAACTCCTGCCGCGACTCGGCGCGCAGCATCTCGCCGGCGCCGCTTCGGCATAGCGGATGCTACAAGGCACCGAAGAATCCCTGTCCGCTCGCTATGCGCGTACCCGCGCGGCATCGCTTGCGCTTTGCGAATTCCTGGCCGTCGAGGACCAGGTCGTGCAGAGCATGCCCGACGTCAGCCCGACGAAGTGGCACCTTGCGCATGTGACGTGGTTCTTCGAGCGCTTCGTACTCCTGCCGCATGTCGGCGACTACGAACCGCTCGACGAACGGTATCACTACCTCTTCAACTCTTATTACTACACGGCCGGCCAGATGCACGCCCGCCCGCGGCGCGGCCTCCTGACGCGGCCCACGGTCGGAGAGGTCGCCGAGTACCGGCGGCATGTCGACACGGCCATGTTGCAGCGCCTCGATGACGACGTTGACCGGGATCTCGCATTCCTCGTGGAACTGGGACTCAATCACGAGCAGCAACACCAGGAATTGATACTCACCGACATAAAGCACGTCCTGTCGTGCAATCCGTTGCAGCCCGCCGCGCACCCCGAACTCGAAGCGCCGCCGGCTTGCGAGCCCGCGCCGCTGACGTTCACGCCCGGCGCGACGGGTATTCGCGAAATCGGCCATGCCGGCAACGGTTTCTGTTTCGACAACGAAACACCGCGACACGATACGCTCCTGCGCCCGCACGCCATAGGGTCACGATTGATCACGAACGGCGAGTATCGCGAATTCATCCGCGCCGGCGGCTATGGCACGAGCGAGCTGTGGTTGTCGGACGGCTGGGCAACGGTCAACGAACGCGGTTGGCGGCGGCCGCTCTACTGGGATGAAGGCCTCGAGCAGGAGTTCACGCTGGGCGGGCCGCGCGAGCTGGACGTTAACGCGCCGGTCACGCACGTGAGCTATTATGAAGCAGACGCGTTCGCCCGCTGGGCCGGCGCCCGCTTGCCCACTGAGGCCGAATGGGAGGTCGCGGCGCGCGAACACTCGATTGACGGCAACTTCGCCGATTCGGGCTTCTGGCAGCCGATCGCCGGGAACGGCCCGCAGTTCTTCGGCGACGTCTGGGAATGGACCTCGTCGCCGTATGCGCCCTATCCCGGATTCAGACCACTCGACGGCTCGCTCGGCGAATACAATGGGAAATTCATGTGCAATCAGATGACCGTGCGGGGCGGCTCGTGCACCACGGCTCTCGAACATATCCGGCCCGAATACCGGAGTTTCTTCTATCCCGACGCCCGCTGGCAATTTCTCGGCATACGGCTGGCAAGACACGAAGGAGCGTGAGGGTATGCCTGATTCAGTCGAGCATGCGGCATACCTGACCGAGCAGGACGATGCAACCGCGGACGAGTTCGCCGAACTGATCGATGGCCTCAACCAGCCGTTGAAGACGATCTCGCCGAAGTACTTCTACGACGAGCGAGGCTCGCAGCTTTTCGAACGGATCACCGAGTTGCCCGAGTACTACCTGACGCGGACCGAGCTGTCGATCATGGACCGCCACATCGGGGAAATGGCGTCACTGATCGGCCCGACGGCCAGTCTCATCGAATTCGGCAGCGGGTCGAGCCAGAAGATCAGGATATTGCTGGCCCACCTCGTGGACCTCGCCGCCTATGTGCCGGTCGACATTTCGCGCGAGCACCTGGTGGCATCGGCCGATGCGCTCGCGGCAGACTACCCCGACATCGAAGTCCTGCCCGTTGCCGCGGACTTCACCCAGCCGTTCGAACTGCCGGGTCCGGCCGTCATGCCGGTACGCAACATCGTCTATTTCCCCGGTTCGACGATCGGCAATTTCTCACCGGAAGCGGCGCTGGATCTGCTCGAGGTCATGCATCACGAAGCCGGCACCGGCGGCGGCCTGCTGATCGGTATCGACTTGCGCAAGGACCGCGGGACGCTGGAGCGCGCCTACAACGACGCCGGCGGCGTTACGGCCGAGTTCAACCTGAATGTGCTGACTCATCTCAATCGTGCTTTCGGTGCCGACTTCGATCGCCGGGCGTTCCGTCATCTCGCCGAGTACAACGACCGTGACGGGCGCATCGAGATGTATCTCGTCAGCGAGAAGGATCAGACCGTGAGCATCGGTAACGCGAAGGTGGCGATTGCCGCAGGCGAACGTATCCTGACGGAACACTCGCACAAGTATGATCTGCAGGACTTCGGGGCAATGACCGCAAGGGTTGGCTTCAGACCCGTCAGGCACTGGACGGATGCGGACGAGATGTTCGCTGTCTGCTTTTTCGAACGCGACTAGCCGGAACCGCAATGCGAAAGTCCAAGAAGATAATCGCCTGGCTGTTCGGCCTGATCGTTGCAGGGTACATCGCCGTAGCGATTCGCGTGGCGACGCACGACAACGTGGCACCACCCTACGAGTCACCGCGCGCGAGCCTCTCGACGATTGCGATCTTCGGCGCCAGCGGCACGGCCGGAGACGGCATACTCAAGGCTGCGCTGGCGAATCCCGGGATCGAGACGATCCATGTCGTCACGAGGCGCGAGACCGCGCGCATCGCCGAGGGCGTCGCCTCGGGCAAGGTCGAGATGACGATTCACATGGATTACCTCGACTACACCGCGATCCATGAACAGATCGCGGGCGTCGACGCCGTTTTCTGGGCAATCGGCCTGAGCTCGCTCGGAGTCGAAGAAGACCGGTACCGGCTCATCCACGTCGACTTCCCGCGCCGCTTCGTCGAGGAATGGACGGGCGTCAGCACGAAACCGGCAATCTCGTTTCACTACATCAGCTCGAGCGACATCTCGGAGGACTCCCGGGCGATGTGGGCGCGCGTAAAAGTCGAAGCGGAAAACACGTTGTTCGAATTTGCGGAGGGCACCAGGCTGCGCGTCATCGCCTACCGGCCCGACTACATCGGTCCGACCAGGGAAGAAGCGCACCTCGGCCAGAAGATTCTTTACGGCTTCTTCAAACCGCTTGGCGTCGCCCTGAAAGCGGAACAGATCGGTCAGGCAATGATGGAAACGACGTCGCGCAGTGACGAGTTCGTCAACGGCGACAAGCTCGGGACATTCGGGATCATTCGATACAGCGGCGCCTACCAGGAACGTTAGTCTTCGAGACCCAGCCTCTCGTGCATGATGGGGCTGGTCGTCGTGTACTGTACGTGCACCTTCTTGTCGGGTTCGATGCGTGCCTTGATTGCGAACGCTGCGAGCGCCGCTTCGTGGAAACCGCAAAGTATCAGTTTCTTCTTGCCTGCGTAGTAGTTGATGTCGCCGACCGCATAGATGCCGGGCTCCGACGTTTCGAACTTCTCGGTATCGACATTGATCGTCTTGCGGTTGATATCGAGGCCCCAGTCTGCGATCGGCCCGAGCTTGGGCGCCAGCCCGAAGAACACGAGAACATGGTCGACGTCCACCTCGACGGCATCGCCCTCTTTCGGCTGGATCGTGATCGACGACACCTGCCCTTCCTCGCCCACGATCGCCTTCGCCTTGGCGCTCGTAATCTCGTCCATTCGCCCGTCGGCAACGAGCCTCTTCATCTTCGCGACCGAGTCGGGCACGGCACGATACTCGTCGCGGCGATGGACGAGCGTAATACGCTCGGCGATGTCGGCGAGCTCGAGCACCCAGTCGAGCGCGGAGTCGCCACCGCCGAGAATCGCGAGCTTCTTGCCGCGGAACTGCTCCGGCTCACGGACACGATAATGCAACGTCTTGCCCGCATAGTCCTCGGCGCCCTTGACGTGCAACGGCCGTGGCTGGAAAGAACCGACGCCGGCCGCAATGACCACGGCCTTCGCCGTGAACCGCGTGCCTTTGCTGGTCTGGACGAAAAACGTGTCATCGTCGTTGCGTTGCAAGACCTGCACTTCCTCTCCGAGGTGCAGGCCGGGGCTGAACGGTTCGATCTGCTTCAGGAGTGACTCGGTCAGTTCCTCGCCCGTGCAGACAGGGATGGCCGGTATGTCGTAGATCGGCTTGTCCGGGTACAACTCCGTGCACTGCCCGCCGGGTTGACGAATGGAGTCGACGACTTCCGCTTTGAGGCCGAGCAGGCCGAGTTCGAATACCTGGAAAAGACCGCATGGGCCTGCGCCTACGACAACGACGTCTGTGTGGATCACGGGGTACCTCCTTCAACGAGGGCGTTATCCTATTGAAAGGTCTCAGCGTGTCAAATAGGTACGAGGCGCAGGCTGCTAGCCCTGCTGCCGATACAACCAGCGCAGCTGCAGACCCGCGCCGGCCAGGAACAGCATGAGCAGGACCAGGTAGGCGCTCCTCAGTAGCGGATCGTCGATCGAGGTTACAACCGGGTCACCCACCGGCAACCGCATCAGGCCGTCGGTAATCGCGGGAATACAGTGAAAGAGCAGCGTCGCCGAAAAGCAGAGAGCCTGTACGTATCGCGACAGCTTCCCGAACAGGTTCAGCGTCGCCGCCGCCATGCCGGCGACCAGCGCCGCCAGCGTCAGCACCGCGAGTCCGTGCGCCGGGCCGAAGCCGCCATGCTGAAAGATGGCGAGTGCGGTACCGGCCGTCACCAGCGTCGTCGCCAGGTAGACCTGCGCCGACCGGTTCGTCGGGTCGATTTCCCTGTACCTGACCAGCGTCACGGCGCCACTGACGAGCGCGACGACGCCCATCGCGGTGTGAAACCAGCCCAGTGCGGTGATCTCGGGCATGCGCCGATCCTATCACGCCTCCCGGTCGCGGCCGGACCGGTAGATCTCGCGCAATGAACGTGTTTCGAACAGAAGCGCCGAGCAAAACGTCAACATTGCCACGACGGCGAGGATGACCGTCATGCGCGTGTAGGGCTGCCCCAGCGCGATACGCATCTCGACAAGCCGGTACAGCGTCCAGAGCCATTCGAGTGCGCCGAGAACGAGCGCGGCCTGGGCGATCCGGGCGACGAGCACATGGCGCACGGCCAACAGCACGATCAGCACCAGGCATGCGACGACGAACGGGGTGTTACCGTCGCGCAGGAAATGCGCGCCCAGCATCACGAGACTCAGCACGATCAGCGCCAGCGCAAGCGCCTTCTTCATCGGCCCAGGCCGAGCGCAGTGTCAAGCCGCTCCAGATCTGCATCGTCGGTATAGACATGAGGCGCGACGCGCAGGTGATCGCCGCGCACGCTGGCGTATACGCGATGCTCGCTCAGTCGCGCGGCCAGTTCCCGCGGATCGGTGTCGGGCAGGCGTGCGCTCTGGAAATGGGGCCCTCGGTGCCCGGTCGGCATGATCTCGAAGCCGTGCGCCTCGAGGATCGCGGCGATTCTCTCGTTCGTCGCGTTCAGGGTGCCCGCGATCGTTTCGATGCCCCAGGCATCGAGCAACCCCAGCGCTGCAATGGCGCCCGAGATGTTCGGGAAGCCGCATTTCTCGCCCATGTCGAACCGCCGTGCACCGGGCTGGTAACGATCGGTGAACTCGGCGAGCCGCGAGAAATCCTCCGCCCGATCGCGGCTCATCCAGGCTTCCTCGATCGGCACACCGTCGAAATACTGCTCATCGACGTACAGGAAGGAAACGCCATAGGGACAGAACTGCCACTTGTACCCGGCCGCAACCATGAAGTCCGGCGCCAGGTGACGGATATCGACCGGACAGGCGCCGATCGTTTGCGTAAGGTCGAGCACGACCTTCGCACCGGCGTTCCGCAGTGCGGGAATGACGGCATCGAGGTCGACCGCCTCGGCCGAGGCCCAGTGGTGCGCTTCCAGGGTGGCGACGGCGATACGATCGCCATGGTGCGCAATCGCCTCCAGCAATGCCTCGGCCCACGTCCGGCCCTCTTCCCGCGCAACGACCCGGATCTCGGCGCCCGATCCGAGTGCCTGCCGCTGCCACGAGTAGAAGTTCGACGGAAACTGTTCGCTCATCGTCAGGACGATGTCGCCGGCCCGGGTCGACAGGTTGTTGGCAGCACACGCGACGCCGTATCCGGCTGACGGCACGACCGCAATATGATCCGGCCCGCAGCCGATCAGTTTCGCGAACGCGGCGCGCAGCGTCTCGACGCCGCTGAAGAAGTCGGGCGGCGAGATCGTCCATGGCCGCGCACGTCGTATGACCCCGCGGACCGCCGCCTCGAGCACCGCGCGCGGCTGCGGCGTCATGTAGGCCGCATTGAGGTAGCAGATATCGCGCGGAAGATCGAACGCTGCCCGGTAGTCGCTGGCCATGGCTAGCCCAGGTGCGACTTGAACGGTCGCGTGAAAAAGACGAACAGCCCCGCAAGCAGCGCTGCAAGAGACGCCCACATCGACAGGCGCCAGAAGCTCGTTGCCGCCTGAAGGATCTCGAATCGCTCCACGTAGATCGTTTCGCAGGCACCGTCACCTGAATCCGTGCGCGTCGTGCTGGTGCCGCGCAAACCGCCGGGGCTCTCGTAACTCGCCAGGTAGCCCCCGACGCGAATCTGGTCGCCGACCCGGATCTTGCGGACCCGATCCCGGATATCGCCATCGTTCGACAAGAGGTGATTGTTCGACAGTTGATCCATGTTGAACGATTCCCAGGCCGCCATGTCGCGCGTCCTGACATTGCAGGTGAAGATACCGTTCCAGAAATCGAGCTTGTCGAGTTCCGCGGTCGTCGTATTGTCGCCCCAGACGACGCATACATCGAGCATGTTCAGGTGATCGTCGGCGAGGCGGTGCATTCGGCTGTTGTCGTCATGGTGGCGATACGACACCACCATGCCGACGAGATCGTAGGCATACTCCGGCAGGACCCTGTAACTCACGTCCTCCCAGCGGACCTCGAACGGGCTTCGGCGGGACACCGTCTGGCGCGGTTCATCGGCGATCGAGGAAACGTAGTCGATGGAACCCGGCAGATCATCGCGGTTCCAAAACGAAACCAGCAACCACAAGAAACTGATGATGATCAGGACGTTTGTCGCTTTGTACATTCTCGGAGCCTGCGCCGGAACAGCGCGTATTCTAATGCAATCCGCGACGCCAACGTCCACGGGCAACGTGCGATAATCACGCCATGACATCGTTCGTTTCCGAACTTCGCCGACGCAACGTGCTGCGCGTAGCCGCAGCCAATGCGCTCGTCGCGTGGATTCTGATCGAGGCAGGCTCGGTTCTGCTTCCGACCTTCGGCGCGCCCGAGTCGTTCTTCAAGGTCTACGTGATAGTCATCGTGATCGGTTTCATCGCATCGCTGATTTTCGCGTGGGTCTTCGAGCTGACCCCCGAGGGTGTCAAGCTGGACCGCGACGTCGACCAGACGAAGGCAGAACCGCAGTCGCGCAGCCGCATGAACGCACTGATCATCGGTTTGCTCGTGCTCGCGCTGGGCGTCTCCATCACGCTGAACATCACGGGCCTGCGCAGTGACGACACGGAGACTGTCGCCAACGCGATTCGCGATTCGATTGCCGTACTGCCGTTCGAAAACCGCAGCGCGGACGCCGAAAACCAGTTCTTCGCGGACGGTATTCACGACGACATACTGACGCGTCTCGCGGGCGTCGAATCGCTGCGCGTCATCTCGCGAATCTCGGTCGACCGCTATCGCAATTCGTCTCGCGACATCCGGCAGATCGGACTCGACCTCGACGTCAGAACGATCGTCGAGGGCGCCGTGCAACGCATCGGTGACCAGGTGCGCATTACCGTGCGACTCGTCGACGCGCAGACCGACGAGCAGCTCTGGGCGGAGACCTACGACAAGGCAATGACCCTGCAGAATGTCTTCCAGATACAGAGCGAGATCAGTGCGCACATCGCGACGGCGCTGCGCGCGGCCCTCTCGCCGGCGGAAGAGTTGCGCCTCGCGTCCATACCGACGGACAGCATCGAGGCCTATGAGAAGGTCGTCAATGGTCGAAACAACCTCGCGATTCGCAGCTTTTCCTCGCTCCTGGCGGCACGGCAGCAGTTCGAGCGGGCCATCGAGCTCGATCCGGACTATGCGCAGGCACACGCCGGACTCGCACAGGCCGTGCTGATTCTGGTGACCAATCACCAGGCCCTGCCACATGCCGAAGCATATGCCGTCGCCGATGAAGCGCTCGAAAAGGCCCTCGACATCGATCCGGAACTGGCCCATGCCTACGCCGTGCGCGGGCTGATGAAGATGATGCAATGGGAACAGAAACGCGTCGGCGACGGCAATCTCGAAGCCGCTGCGGACTACGAACGTGCGATTGCGCTGAGTCCGAGTCTCGCCGATGCCTACGTCTGGTTTGCCTCGCTCCGCGAATCCGAGAGCAATTTCGACGCCTCGATCGAGCTCCTGACCAGGGCGCTCGCCGTGGATCCACTGAGCCGCATACCCTACGTGAACCTGCCGAGCTTCTACGCCGCCCTCGGACGAAACGACGAGACGATTCGCCTGCTTCTCCGGGCGAGCCAGGTGTTCGAGGACTGGTCGACGCCTTACGGGTACATGAGTACTCACATGCAGAAGCTCGGGCGGCTGGACGAGTCGATCGCGTGGGGACTGCGCGAGATGGAGCTCAGCGAGGACCCGATGGCCGGCGGCAGCCTGATCGGGATCTACCAGGAGTTCGGCAATGACGAGGCCGTCACCGCCTACGTCGAGGCCTTTCCGGAAGACCATCCGCTGTATCCGCTCGGCAAGAGCTACTGGCACTACATCAGCCGCGACTACGATGCGGCCCTCGAGGCGATTCTCGAGCTCGATGACATTGCTGCGATACCGAAGAACCCGTTCATGGGCCTCGTCGTCGGTGCGACGGTCATGGCCGGCGAGTACGACCTGGCCTTCGGCTATCTGACAAAGGCGAATCCGTCGCTTGCCGCCGATACCGAGTTCGTAGTGGACCGCAAGAATCTCTATGCAGCCGTTCTGCTTGCCTTCGTCGAGCAGAAACGAGGCCGTATGGGTGAAGCGAAGAGGTTGCTCGACCAGGCCGAGATCACCGTCGAGTCCGTGCCGCGTCTCGGTATGCACGGCCACGGCATCAAGGACGTTCACATCCTGACGATGCAGGGCCGGCCGGGCATGGCAATCGAACGCCTGAGCGAGGCCGTTGACGCGGGCTTCTTGAGTTCGCAGGCCTTCGACGTGTGGCCTTTCGACGTCGACCCGATTCTCGAGCCGTTGCGCTCTGACCCGCGTTTCGCGCAAATCGTGCAACGGATGCAGGATCGAATCGAGATCATGCGTCGCAATGTCGAAGAGGCCGAGGCCAGCGGCGACTGGTCGCTCCTTCTGGCCAGAGCCGAGACGACCTGACCCGGGTGATGGCGTCGCGCGCTTGCCTGGCCATCATCGCAGTGTGCTCAGCCGCGGCGGCAGCGCCGGATCCCGTCGAGTTCAATGCCGGATTCCAGAACCGCAGCGGACTGACGTTCTCGCCGGATGGCAGGACGGCCTGGTGGGCGGAATGGAACGGGAAATGGGGAAGCCACGCCAGGGGCCCGTCGACCATATACCGCTCGGTGCGAGTCGGCGATGCGTGGAGCGAACCGGTTGCGGCACCGTTTACGGGGGACTTTTCGGACGACGATCCTTTTGTTTCGCCAGACGGGGCATGGCTCTATTTCGTCTCCGATCGCCCCGTCGACGATTCGGACGACGACCCGGACTCGAACATCTGGCGTTA
Organism: Woeseiaceae bacterium; assembly: GCA_028277265.1. Classification (GTDB taxonomy): domain Bacteria; phylum Pseudomonadota; class Gammaproteobacteria; order Steroidobacterales; family Woeseiaceae; genus UBA1847. Next base: position 12,581 of record JANQGP010000224.1, read on the forward strand.
CTCGCTCAGGGACGACGGCCGACTCGAGCACCTTTCGGTCAATTCGCCCGATACGGAGTATTCGCCGGTTGTCACGTCCATGGGCAGGCTGTACTTCGCCTCGGACAGGGACGGCGGCTTCGGTCGCGGCGATGTCTACGTGGCGGAACCGTCGGACGACGGGTTTCTCGCGTCCGTGCCACTCGGTGAGGGCGTCAACAGCCGCCATGGCGAGTGGAACGTCTGGGTCTCGGCGGACGAGCGAGCGCTGGTTTTCGAATCCTCGTCGCGGCCGGAAAACCGCTCCGGCCCGGGCGATCTCTATTTCAGCCTGCGGACTTTGACGGGATGGGCGCCGGCGATTCCGCTGGAGGCCCTCAATTCCGTCGACAGTGACCTTCTGCCGCGCATGCACCCGGACGGCGAGACGCTTTACTACACGACGGCGCCAATCGGCGGCCACGCGCGCATAGTTTCCGTGAAATGGGTTAATCCAATCGGCGTCGAGAAGCATCTAAAGAGCATTACCGAATGAGTTCGGAGGCTTGCCATGAACCCGAAAACCATCTCCAGAACGTTGCTTCTGTCCATTCTTTTGCTCCCGGCGATTGCGTTTGCAGACTTTTTCGCCAAGGCGGGCTCGTTCGAGGAGCGCCTGTTGCTCGATGAGCCGGTGGTCCTCAGTGTCGATACGGGCAGCGGGTCGATCGAGGTCAGCTCCGGTCCAGGTTCCGAGGCGATCGTCAAGGGCGAGGTTCGCGTCCGCAAGCGGATGTTCCTCGGCAAATCCGGCAATGCCGAGGAAATCCTGGACCAGGTCCTGGAAAACCCGCCGATCGTCCTCGACGGCGAGCGGCTGCGGGTCGGCCATTTCGAGGACCGCAGCCTCGCGAAGCGGGTCAGCATCAGCTACGAAATCGTGGTTCCCGCCGATACGGAGGTCATCGCGGATACGGGCTCGGGATCGATCACGGTGCGCGACATCGCGGCGCCCGTCGATGCCGATACCGGGTCGGGTAGCATCACACTCGAAAACATCGATGGCTCGGTGAGAGCCGACACGGGCAGCGGCTCGATTCGCGCGGACGGCATTGGCGGCGCGTTTCATGCCGATACCGGCAGCGGCAGCGTCTATCTGATGCAGACTGCCCCGGGCGACGTTTCGGTCGACACGGGCTCCGGCAGCAGCGAACTGCTCGGCGTCGTCGGCGCACTGCATGCCGACACGGGCAGCGGACGAATCATCGTTCAGGGGCGCCAGGAAGGACGCTGGCGGCTCGATACGGGCTCCGGCGCCGTACGCATCGATCTTCCCGACGACGCGGCGTTCGATCTCGACGCCAGATCGAACTCCGGCGGCATCACGATCGATCATCCGGTCACGGTGCGCGGCAAAGTCTCCAAGAAACACCTGAAGGGTGCGGTCCGCGGCGGCGGGCACCTGCTCGAGATCGATACCGGATCAGGCAGCATCCGGGTCGAATAGGCGGCCGGTAGCCTGTTGGGAAAGCACTCGGAAGCGGCTAGACGGCCCGAATCTTCTTGCTCGAGCGTTTCTTGCGCGTCGTCTTCTTGCGTGTCGCCTTTTTGCGCGTCGCTTTTTTGCGTGCCGGCGGGTTCAGGGCTGCCTTGAGTTCGTCCAGCGACGACTCGAGGCAGTCCACGAAGAACTCCATGTCGGGAAGGATCTCGCGCGTTGACGTGACATTGAACGTCATCTCGCCGTTGTAGCTGGGCGTGGCGATGAACAGACCCATACCGTTGACCAGCGGTGCGATACCGTATGCGCCCACCTGTTTGGCGCCGTTCATGTAGAGCGGCATCTGAGGGCCGGGAACGTTCGAAATGAACAGGTTGCACAGACGCGAGGCCATGCCGGCGCGAAGAACCAGGCGACCGGCGAGTACCTGCGTTCCGGACGGCACGTACTTGCTCAGATCCGTCATGAGACGCGCGGACACGCCGGACTTGGCTTCCTTGCTCTTCCGGGTCGCGCCATGAATGGACTGCAGCCGCTCGACCGGGTCCTCGATGTTCGTAAAGATCGGCGCCGTCATCGCCGTGATGTTGTTGCGCGGTGAGCTTGCATCGGAACTCTCGCCGCCGCGGGCATTGATCGGTACCCAGGCAACGAGAGACTCTTCGGGCAGTTCTCCGTGATGCAGAAGATACTGTCGCAGCGCGCCGCCGCAAACGGCCAGTACGACGTCATTGACCGTACTGCCCGGTACCGCCCTGCGGATCGTCTTCAGGTCTTCCAGCGGAAACGCCCGGGCGCCGAACATCTTCTGCGGCGCGACCGGCACGTTGAAACGCGTGTCAGGGACGTGTCGCCCGGCACCCTTCTTCGACGTCAGCGCTTTCTGCGCAACGTGGTACACGCTTGGAACCGCGCGCATGACCGCGTCGGTCATGCCGATCGGCGAACGCACCGAATGCCAGGCTGCCCTGATCGCCATATCGATGAATCCGGGCTTCGGGCTGCGTCGCAGCCTGGCCATGTTCAGCGGAACGGCCGGGGTGCCCTTGCTGTCAATGTCCGCGAGCGCGGCGAAGAAATCCATGATCGACTTGCCGTCGACGGCGGCGTGGTGGATCTTCGTCGCGATCGCGTAACTGCCTTTCGGCAGCCACTCGACGTTGTCGAGCCCTTCGACGACATACATCTCCCAAAGCGGACGATTCATGTCGAGCGGCCGGGAATGATACCGTGCCATGTGAATGCAGAACTGCCGCCAGTCACCCGGCTCCGGGAGCCGGCTATGGCGAATGTGGTACTCGAGATCGAAGTACTCGTCGTCGACCCAGTACGGAAAGTCGAGCTCGAGCGGCACACGAACGAGTCGCCGCTTGAAGATCGGGCTCATGTGCAGCCGGCCGTCGACGTGCGCCAGTATGTCCTTGAATCGCACGACCTCGCCGCCGGGCACTGTCGACTGGTCGAAGATCGAAATCGTGGTCAGGTGCGTCAGGTTCTCGGCCGACTCGAGGTAGAGAAACTGCGCGTCCTGGGGATTCAACTGGTCCATCCGTCACTCCGTATCGCCGCCGGCGGCGCGCTTCACGATCGTGGGCCTCGGCGGAGGCTTCTGGCCAAGCGCGTCGATGTACATATTACGTACCATGGCGACCTGTTCGTCGATCTTTTCCGCCGTCCAGTCGTCGGTCTCGATCGGCGGTAGAACCTCGACCTTCACGGTACCCGGGTGATACAGCATGTCGCCCTTCGGTTGAACATCGCCCGAGTTGTGAATGACGACCGGGACGATCGGCACTCCCGCCTGCATTGCGAGATGAAACGCGCCCTTCTTGAAGCGCATGAGGGCCGGCGTAACGCTGCGCGTGCCTTCCGGCGACATCGCAACCGACTTGCCGCCGATGCGCATGGCGTCGACGAGCGGTGTCATCTGTTCGATCGCCGAAGCGGTGTTCTTGCGGTCGATCAGCACGACGCCACAGGCTTCGAGCACCTTGCCGACGACCGGCATGTCGCGGATCTCCTGCTTGCCGACGCCGGAGATGTCGCGGCGGAGCAGACGCGCCATCACGACGAGGTCAACGTTGCTCTGATGATTGAAAATGAAGACCGCCGGCCGCCTCGACCAGAGATAATGTTCACCGTCGACCCGGAGGTTGAGGCCGATGATCGCGCTCGCCACATCGGCAAACACGGACACCGAAAAATTGATCGCGTCCCGCCGCGATCCGGTCAGCGCCCATATCGGCAGGCCGGCAAAGAACGAGCCGACGAGACTTGCCGGCACCATCAGCGAACGCAGGAAATCCGACGGACTCGTGAAGCCGCGGCTGCCGAACCGGCGCACCGGCCAGCCGCGTCTTTCGGCAATGTCCTGCAATCGCGAATTCGGATTGAGCGGCCGCGGATTGCCGACGCGCTCCAGTAACTG
>JANQGP010000410.1 GCA_028277265.1 Woeseiaceae bacterium
CCCCATGTCCCAGGCCATTCCTCAATCCGAAGCGGCCCGCATTGCCCATTTCATGGGATTGCGCGGATGGAAAACCATCGACGACCTGCGCCTGGTCAATCGCGTCGAATCCGGCCTCCCCGTGTCCACTGCGCAGGCGATTGCCAAGCGCATCGATCCGACCGGCGAGCATTTGGAAGTCTATGACTTGATTCCCAAGGCAAGCTACTACCGCCGAAAAGAGCAGAAGAAGCCTCTGACCAAAGACCAGAGTGAAAAGATCTTCGCGCTCACCAAGGTCTTCGCCGAAACCCTGCGCCAGTACCACGACGATCAGGAGTCGGCCTCATTGTTCCTGTCACGCAAGCATCCGCTGCTCGGCGGCAGGTCACCGCTCGATGTCGCGCGGGATTCCACGGCAGGTGCCGACCTGGTGCTGAAACTACTCGACAAGGCGGAAGCCGGCGTCGCCGTCTAATGGCGACCCGTAAGCTCACCGAGCCGCTCACGGTCTGGCGGATCGGCGATCCGGAGGGGCGCTGGCCGATTTACAGCGCCGAAGGCGCCATTCGTAACGACGGCCGATGGCATCGCAAGGGCCAGGCCGTCATCTACGCCAGCGAGCACTACGGCACCGCACTACTCGAGAAACTGGTGCATTACAACGGTGTACTGCCGCCGAACCAGCATTTCATTGCGATCGAACTACCCGCCGGCACCAGCTACGAAGTCGTCACGAAAGACAGCCTGCCCGGCTGGGACGACGAGAACCAGCTGATCTCGAGCGCCCATGGAAGCCAGTGGATCGATGAGCGCCGCTCAGCCGTCTTGATCGTGCCCAGCGTTCCTTCCCGCGAAGAAAACAACGTCATCATCAATCCCGCGCATCCGGACTCGAGTAGCGCCAGTCAGAGCCTGGAAAAACCGGTACGCTGGGACAATCGTTTGTTCGACTGAGCACTCCGGCGGGCACGGATTGTCGAAATCAGGGTGTGACTACCGATTCAGGTACTCGGGGTTGCCAACGACCCATCCGATATGCAGTTCGACACCTGAACGTTGCCCACACGAATAAACCCGGTTCAACTCTGCCTTGACGCCGAAAAGTGAGGCAAATTCGCAGAACTCCGGAAACCACGTATGCGACTGACTGAACGAATGCACGAGCATGACAGCCGTGCGTGCGTGAAAGCGTTCTGCCTCGATAAGGGCCGATGCCGTTCGATGCAGCAACTGATAATAGACTTGCGACAGATCCACCGCACCGAGCTCCAACAGGCTCACCAGGAAATCGAAGCGCTCGCGTTTGCCGGGTGAGCTGTCGGGACCCCACGTCGAGACAACCTGACCGAAAGGTTCCTCTACCTTGCCCTCGATACACAGCGATATCAGTCCGCGCGGAGACGAGGCCAACACGAACGCATCGTTTTGCGACTCGGTCCGGCCACCGGGCAGCGGTACTTTGTGCTCGGGGACGATGAGCAGCGGGACAACGCTATCGAGATCATCGATACCGGAATCGGCCAACGCGTGCTGAATCTCTGGCGGAAACCCGTCAGCCTCTTCCCACGAATACGCCAGGGATTTGGCGGAAAACCCGGTGCGCCATTGCTTTTCCGGTTCCGCCAGAAACCGTCGCCAGCTTTGGGGTCCGTCACTGGGAACGTAAACTTTCGCCATTACTGTCTCGCTGATAGCCGGTGCAATCGCTCGCACGATCGAATATCTGACCTTTTTCGCGTGCAACGTTCATAAGCCACTGCCTGATTGACGCGGGCGAATTGTTGCGGCTGTCAGCCATTGCGGATAGGACATCGAGTCCTCGGCGCGAAGCGTCGCCGGAAAGCCCTGCTCGAACCAGTGCGTTCCGGCCCTGACCAGCAGTTCGCGGACGTCCCCGGGCGGGCCGAACGCTTCCAGCGAGAAACTCCACCAGCGACCGGCCCGTTCCCAGTCGTCCTCGGACGGCATGTCGTCGCCGTCGCGAAAAAGGACTCCCAGCTCGGTCTTCTCGGCCTGGCACCCGGCACGCAGGTGCCGCGACCGCGGTGCGATTTCCTCGGGCACGTCGGTCTCGAGTGACAGTAGCCGGAGGATGCGCGCTTTGCGCACGTGCGCCCAGCGCTCGGGAATCGTCGGCGCCGCGAGGAAGGCCGCCGGGTCGGACGCCGGTCGCGACCACTTGACCCAGGCGTCCTGGTACCCGCAGACACGGTCAGTGAAGCTGACGAGGGGGGCGGCCTGGGTCTGCGCCTTGACCT
>JANQGP010000490.1 GCA_028277265.1 Woeseiaceae bacterium
GTCGTCTTGCCATGCGTTCCGGCGACCGCGAAAACATGCCGGTCGTTGAGTACGTTCTCGGCGAGCCATCGCGGACCCGATGTGTACGGCATGCCGCGATCGAGCATCGCCTCGACCACTTCGACACCGCGACTCATCACGTTGCCGACGACGACGCAGTCGGGGTTGACGTCGAGCTGCCCGGCATCGACGCCGTGGTGAATCTCGATGCCCAGCTTCCTGAGTTGCGTGCTCATCGGCGGATACACGTCACGATCGCAGCCCGTAACCTCGTGACCCGCAGCGCGCGCGAGCGCAGCAACGCCGCCCATGAACGTTCCGCAAATGCCGAGGATATGGATATGCATGCGGAGTCAGCCTGCCGTGTCCGCGACGCCGGCCGTCGGCGGGTTGAGCAGCCCGAAGATGATCAACTGGAAGACGAACACGGCCATGGCGATGACGATGCCGACGTACCAGTGCCGTTCGATGGCACGTGCGACGATATGCCCCTCGACCGGAATCGACCAGAAGAGGACCAGCGTCACGATGATGTTCGTCAGGTTGGTGCCGACCAGCGGTGTCAGCCCGAGATTGCCGACGACGAAAATCAGGTTCAGCAGCGCGCCACAGCCGAGCACCGCCGCGACGGTCTGCACAATGCGGGCACCACGGCCCGCGAGAATCACGACGGCCGCATAGCATGCGAGACCGATCAGACCGACGATCAAGCCGATCAGAAAACTCTGATCGTCGAGTTCCTCCGTGGTTGCGGTCATGACCAGACTCGAGAACAACCACAACACGACGACAAGGCCGAACACGAGTCCCGAGTGCGGAATCGCGTCCGGCCCCTTGCGCAAACGAACGATATCGAACAGCGTTTGGATCAGGGCCAGCATCGTGCCCGCATGTTAACCTCTTTTGATGCCGCAGTTTCACTTCGTCGAAGAACCGGACTCCCTGGTCGACACGCTTCGCGCGCACGAGCAACTTGCCGTCGACACGGAGTTCATGCGCGAGAGGACGTACTTCGCACAACTCTGCCTCGCCCAGGTGGCGACGAAGGCCGACATCTGGTGCGTCGACCCGTTGTCAGGGCACTCGCAGGACGCTTTCTGGCAGGAACTCCTGGCACACGACTGGGTGCTGCATTCGGCGCGCCAGGACATCGAGGTCATCTATCAGGCGGCGGGTGCGATGCCGCGCGCGATCTTCGATACGCAGATTGCCGCGTCCCTGCTCGGCCTGCCCGCCCAGATCGGCTACGCCGGACTGGTCAAGGAACTCTTTGACGTCGAGATTCACAAAACGCACACGCGCGCCGACTGGAGCAAACGCCCGCTGCGCGACGAATACCTCCACTATGCGGCCGAGGACGTCGAGTACCTGCTGCCGGCCTGCGAGATGCTGGCCGACAGACTCGATCGCGAGGGTCGCCTCGAATGGGCGCACAGCGACGCCGCGTGGCTGCTCGACCCGGCGCTCTATGATATCGGCGCCGAACAGGCCATCGACCGACTGAAGGGCGCGCGTAACTTCCGGGGCCGCAAACGTGCGGCCGCCGCGCGCCTGGCCGCGTGGCGTGAAACAGAGGCCATCCGGCGCGATCGGCCGCGCCAGTGGATCATGCGGGACAGCGTCCTGCTCGAGATCGCTTGGAACCTGCCGCGGCGCGAAAGCGAACTGGCGGCGCTCGACGGCATCCCCCCCAAACTCGTGAAGCGCGTCGGCCACGAGCTGCTCGCCGCGGTCGCGGCAGCGGTCGACGAGGCATCGGCTTACACACCGCCACGTCCGCCGAACGAAAGCCAGAAAGCACTGCTAAAGGAGATGCAGGCGAAGGTCGCGGCCTGCGCGGAGGACCTCGGCATCGCGGCAGAGACGGTAGCGTCGAAGCGCGAACTGTCCGCGGTCGTCATCGTCGGCAACCGCAAGTCGCGCGTCTTCAGCGGCTGGCGCGCCGAACTGATCGGCGAAGAGCTGCTCGGACTGCTATAGCGCCGCCGCGAAACGTTCGTAGACCTCGTCGATCGTTCCGTCGGCATCGACGGTCGTCAGCTTGCCGCGCTTGCGGTAAAACTCGATCAGCGGCTCGGTGTTTTCACGATAGACTTCGAGGCGATTCGAGATCGTTTCTTCGTTATCGTCCTCGCGCTGGATCAGCTCGCCACCCGCGCTGGTGCACGCGTCGAGTTCCTCCTGCGGCGAGAAGTAGACATTGAGCAGTTTGCCCGTCAACGAGCAGGTGCGGCGACCCGTCAGGCGCTTCAGCAGGATATCGAAGTCGACGTCCATCAGGACGGCCGCGTCGAGCGGCGTCCCCATCTGGTCGAGCAGCTCCTCGAGATCGAGCGCCTGTTGACGCGTACGCGGGAAGCCGTCGAGAATGAAGCCGTCCTGCGCATCGGGTTGCGCGAGGCGCTCACTGATAATGCCAAGCACGACATCGTCGGGCACGAGGTTGCCGGCCTCCATGACGGACTTCGCTTTGAGACCGAAACGCGTGCCGGCGGCTACCGCTTCGCGAAGCATATCCCCGGTCGAAACCTGCGGGATGTTCTTGTCGGCCATGAGCTTTTTAGCCTGCGTTCCCTTGCCGGAACCCGGGGCACCCAGAAGTACGATACGCATCGGTCGGTCTCTTGACGTCAATCGGGGCGAAGTACGCTACTCGCAAAGGACTTTGCCGTCAATGCAAGGTATCCTTGCCGCCTCCCAAGCCACCTTCAGGAACCTCGAAACATGTCCGCAATGAATGCCTTCTACGCCCAGTCGGGCGGCGTCACGGCTGTCATCAACGCAACGGCCTGCGGTGTCATCGAAACCGCACGCAAACACAAGAACGAGATCGCCAATGTCTATGCCGGCCGCGACGGCATCATCGGAGCACTGACCGAGGACATGATCGACACGAACAAGGAAAGCGCGGCGGCGATCCGTTCGCTCATGCACACGCCGGGCGGCGCGTTCGGGTCGGCGCGCTATAAGCTCAAGGGCATCGATGAGAATCGCGCGGAGTACGAGCGATTGATCGAGGTATTCAAGGCCCACAACATCGGTTTTTTCTTCTACAACGGCGGCAACGACTCGATGGACACGGCCCACAAGGTGTCGCAGATCTCCAAGCGCATGGGCTTTCCGGTAACCTGCCTAGGGGTGCCGAAGACCGTCGACAACGACCTGCCGGTCACGGACAACTGCCCGGGATTCGGTTCGGTGGCCAAATACGTAGCCGTCTCCACTCAGGAGGCTGCACTGGACGTGGCCTCGATGGCGACGACGTCGACGAAAGTATTCGTGCTCGAGGTCATGGGCCGGCACGCGGGCTGGATTGCCGCCGCCGGCGGGCTGGCCGGCAAGGAACCCGGCGACGCGCCGCATATCATCCTGTTCCCTGAGATTCCGTTTGTAAAACGCGATTTCCTGAAGAAGGTCCGGCAGTGCGTCAGCGACTACGGCTACTGCGTCATCGTCGTCAGCGAGGGCGCCCGATTCAAGAACGGCAAGTTCCTCGCCGATCAGGGTACGCGCGACGCGTTCGGGCACGCCCAGCTCGGCGGCGTTGCGTCCGTCGTCGCCCAGATGGTTCGGGACAATCTCGGCTACAAGTACCATTACGCGATCGCCGACTACCTGCAGCGATCGGCGCGCCACATCGCCTCGGCGACCGACGTCAAACAGGCCTACGCCGTCGGCAAGGCGGCCGTCGAGTTCGCGGTTGCGGGCAAGACCGCGGTCATGCCCGTGATCAAACGCATCTCGGACTCGCCCTACCGCTGGAAAATCGAATCGGCGCCGCTTGGCCGTATCGCCAACAAGGAAAAGATGGTGCCGCGGCGCTATATCACCAAGGACGGTTACGGCATCACGGCAGCCGGCCGGCGGTACCTCGAGCCGCTGATCAAGGGGGAAGATTATCCTCCATATGTCAACGGCTTACCGAAGGTTGCGAAGCTGAAGATGCGTCGGGTCAAGCCGAGGCTAGGCAAGAAATTTGTGGTATGATGCGCGCCCGGCCCTGCCGGTAATAACAATCCTTTCATTGGGGAAAGTCACTTCCCGGACGCGCCCCGGTGCCCGCCCATGGCCGGCACCGGGGCGCGCGTTCGGATTCCAGGAATAAGTCAGGAGATAATCTGATGTCTAACGAGTTGGCCCTGTGGCTCTCGATCGGCGCCGGCGGTCTTGCCGTGCTGTTCGGAGTAATTTCGACACAGTGGATTCTCAAGCAACCGGCGGGCTCGGACCGCATGCAGGAAATCGCTGCAGCCGTCCAGGAAGGCGCCAAGGCTTACATGGACCGCCAGTACATGACGATCGGCATCGTCGGTGTCGTCCTCACCGTCGTGCTCGGCTTCGCGCTCGACCTCGGAACCGCGATCGGTTTCGTGATTGGCGCCGTGTTCTCTGCCCTCGCCGGCTACATCGGCATGTACGTGTCGGTGCGTGCGAACGTCCGCACTGCCGAGGCCGCGAAGAAGGGCGTAAACCCGGCGCTCAACGTTGCATTCAAGGGCGGCGCGATCACGGGCATGCTCGTCGTCGGTCTCGGACTGCTCGGCGTCGCCGGTTACTTCTTCATCCTGAAGCAGATGGGCGCTACGGACGACGAAGCCGTGCACGCGCTTGTCGGCCTGGCCTTCGGCGGCTCGCTGATCTCGATCTTCGCGCGACTCGGCGGCGGCATCTTCACGAAGGGCGCCGACGTCGGCGCTGACCTCGTCGGTAAGGTCGAAGCCGGTATCCCGGAAGACGATCCCCGTAACCCGGGCGTCATCGCCGACAACGTCGGTGACAACGTCGGCGACTGCGCCGGTATGGCGGCCGACCTGTTCGAGACCTACGCGGTCACGATCATCGCCACGATGCTTCTCGGCGGGCTGGTCGCAAGCACCCTCGGTGCGGAAGCCGTCATCTACCCGCTGGTGCTCGGCGCGGTGTCGATCGTTGCTTCGATTATCGGCACGTTCTTCGTCAGGACTTCGCAAGGCGGCAAGATCATGCGCGCGCTGTACAACGGCATGATCGTATCTGGCCTGCTTGCGGGCGCAGCGTTCTATCCCATTACACAGGTGATGCTGGGCGATACCGGCCAGGCAAATGGCATCTACTTCTCGGCGCTTATCGGCCTCGCGCTGACGGCGGCCATGGTCGTCATCACCGAGTACTACACGGGCACCGAGTTCAAGCCGGTGAAGACGATCGCTGAATCGTCACTGACAGGCGATGCAACCAATATTATTGCCGGCCTTGGCATTTCGATGAAGGCAACGACCCTGCCGGTCATCGCCGTATGCGCCAGCATCTGGGGCGCCTTCGCACTCGCCGACACGACGATGGGCGGCCTCTACAATATCGCTATCGCGGCAACGACGATGCTGTCGATGACCGGTGTCGTGGTCGCACTCGACGCCTTCGGCCCGATCACGGACAACGCCGGCGGCATCGCCGAGATGGCCGAGCTGGACCCCGAGATCCGCAAGATCACCGACCAGCTTGACGCCGTGGGCAACACGACCAAAGCCGTAACCAAGGGCTACGCCATCGGTTCGGCCGGTCTCGCGGCACTCGTGCTGTTCGCCGACTACAACAACGCGCTGGTGAAAGCGGGCCTGGAGGTGACGTTCCTGTTGAACGATCACCGTGTCATCATCGGCCTGTTCATCGGCGGTCTCGTGCCTTACCTGTTCGGCGCGCTGGCAATGGAAGCCGTTGGCCGTGCGGCCGGTTCGGTCGTCAACGAGGTACGCCGCCAGTTCAGGGAGATCGAGGGCATCATGGAAGGCACCGGCAAGCCGGACTACAGCCGCGCTGTCGACCTGCTGACCAAAGCCGCGATCAAGGAGATGATCATCCCGTCGCTGCTGCCGATCGCCGTACCGATCATCGTCGGCTTCACGCTCGGCGTCGAGGCACTGGGCGGCGTCCTGCTCGGCACCATCGTCACCGGCCTGTTTGTCGCGATCTCGATGACCGCCGGCGGCGGCGCCTGGGACAACGCCAAGAAGTACATCGAAGACGGTAACTTCGGCGGCAAAGGCTCTGACGCCCACAAAGCTGCCGTCACGGGCGACACCGTGGGCGATCCGTACAAGGATACGGCCGGTCCCGCGATCAACCCGCTGATCAAGATCATCAACATCGTTGCGCTCCTGATCGTACCGCTGCTCGTCGCCTGAGCCGCCGCGCAACGCGCAAACTATGGGCCGCCGGAGTCGTCCGGCGGCCCTTTTTCGTCTCAGAACCGGTAGGCGATGCCCAGCGAGAGCATGGAGAGATCACCGCCGTCGAGGTCGTAGATCTCATACTCGCCGCGAACCTCGAAGCTGCCGACGGCAAAGCGGGCGCCGAGGCCGTAGCCCGTGTCGGTGCCGTCGTTGCTGTCGGACAAGCCGAGGAACACGGCTTCGGAGTCCCAGAAAATCGTGCCGAGCTTGCCGTAAACGTCGATAAGGCCGACGTCGATCGCTGCAGTGCCCCAGAGCTTGATCGCACTCGTGTCGATCCGCAGGAGATCGCCGCCCACGTTGATGTCGGGCTCGCCGAAATCCGCATACGCCGCTTCGACGCCGAGCGTGACGACCGGAAGGTCCCAGTTGTAGCCGCCGAAAATCTTTACGGCGGTGTCGTCCTCGTCAATTTCCGAAGGCAACGACGGAAAGGCCGACGGGCCCAGATCGGCCTCGAGCGTCGCGCCGCCGGCACCGACGCCGATGTAGAAGCCACCGTCTGCCGTCGCAGCCACCGGGGCCGTCATCGCGACCGCGGCAGCAAGCGCGGTAATCAAGTGGTGTAGTCGCATGGTTGTACTCCTCTGACTGATCGAAATGTCGCTACAGTAGATACGAGCCCCGCTGCGAATGTGTGTCTGCGGTGTAACAGCTTGTATTCCTTTTTCGGGCCTTCACTCGACACCCGGAGCCGGAAGGCGCATCATGGCGGACGTAGCCGGATCGCTTCGAGGGGTGGACAACACATGCCGGAACGCCACGATGATTCGCACAATCTCACCCTGTTCATCGGCGTCGGTGTCGCGCTCGGCGCGGGCGTAGGCGCGGCTCTCGGCGTCGCAATCGACAACCTCGCCCTCGGTGTCGGCATGGGGCCGGCCGTCGGCGTTGCGATCGCAGTCGCAATCTGGAGTCTGCGCCAGACCCCGATCGACCCGGAATGACGGGGTATCAGTGATTCAGGACGCGGAAGGTGCCGGTCGACCCGGAGCCGAGCAGCGCCGGTGCTTCGACGAAAAAGCCCTGAACGAAATCGACGCCGA
>JANQGP010000088.1 GCA_028277265.1 Woeseiaceae bacterium
GTGACGGCAAAGTCGACAAACGTCGTCGGCAGTTCCATCGTCTGTTCGCGGCCGCGCTCATCGACGAAGTCGATCTTCGCCACCGGCCAATCGAGATCCGGGTTCGGATTACCGTCCAGGTTGATGCATTCGCCGACCGTCAGGCCGCCGTCCGGATCGTACTTGAACAGCGGATAGGCACGGGACTCCACGGCCAGCTTGGCCTGGTGATGCGACATGTCGTCGCCGATACCGTGTTCGGGCTGGCATGACGAATACAGGTTGAACAGCGCCGGCCGCCTCGACATAAGGCCTTCCACAAACCCTTCGATCATGTGGTTGGCATGAGCGATTGTCGACTGCAGGAAGTACGTCGTGCGATGCGCCATCGTGATCAGGCCCATTTCCTTGCGCGTCTCTTCCTTACCCTTGATCGCATTGCCGTATTGCGCCATGTCCGAAACCTGGCCAAAGAAGCCCGAGGTGCAGGCCTGGCCGCCGGTGTTCGAATAAACCTGCGTGTCGACCACGAGCACCTTGATCGGCTTGCCCGACATCAACGCACGTGACAGGTTCTGGAAACCGATGTCGTACATCGCACCGTCGCCGCCGACCGCGACCACCGGCGGACACAGGTGGTACTCATCGTCCGTGAAGTCCTGCCAGCCGAAGTATCGGTAGCGTTCGATCTGCTCGTCGGGGCTGGTTTCGCCTTTCAGCACCTCCTCGGCCATACGCACGTCCTTGAAGCCGTCGGCCATCTTGACCATGTGGCCCTCGAACACGCCCATCGCCATGGATGCGGGATCCTGGAACAGGTGGTTCGCCCACGGGAACGGGTACGGATTGAACGGGAAAGTGCTGCCCCAGACCGAGGTGCAACCCGTTGCATTGAGGAAGCCCATGCTCGAGCGACCCTTGCCGGTCGTGCCTTTCTCGTAGCGCCAGCGAAGGGTTTGCAGCCTGGCCACCAGGTCCGTGACGTGCTTGAGCCAGTCGCGATCGATCGGCTCGGCTTCGTGCGTCTTTTCGACGACGTCCGCGATCTTCGCAAGTGTCAGCTCTCCGTCACCGGCATCGTTCAGCACGGCAGCCATCTCGGCGCTGTCGCCAACGTCGATCTCACCCACCAGCTTGAGCTTGATGTGCTCCTTGAGTTTGGCGATCAGGTCGTCGAGCTTGGCCACCTGCGCCTTGACGCGCGGTTGGATCAGGGACTCGACGGTGGCGACGAACAGATGGACCACGGTCTTCTCGGAGCAGCCCAGGCAGGAGCCGTCGCCACTGGCAAACGGCAGGTAGGCGTCCTTGTTGAGCAGGATGGTCTCCAGCGCACCGATGCCTTCCTCGAGATTGTCGACACGAATGAACTTCTCCGGGGTGTTCGGCAGGTCGAGCCAGAAGTCCCAGTTCTTGCGCAGGTCGGCAATCGAATCGCGCGTCTGCGTGACCGACACCAGCGCGTCGTCACTGCAGACCTCGATGCACTCCATGCAGCCTTTGCACGTATACGGATCGACAGTGACGCTGAACAGGCCGCCACTTCCCGCTTGTTTCTTCTCCCGCGTGGTGAAGTACGGCCGTGTCAATGCGAACTGGAAGGTGCCGATTTCCTCGCGGAAGCCGGCAAACTCGTCGGCGAGCTGCTTGCGCTCGTCGGAATCGGCCGCTTCGACCGTCGCGTCGATCGCCTCGTCGAGCAGATCCGAAACAGATGCGGACTCGCCCTCCTGGACGAAGAGCTTGCGCAGCGTCGATTCCATCGTACGCACGGCGCGCGGCAACAGTTCTGTCGATTTGCCGTTCTTCTTGAGCCGCTTGACGACCGTGTCCAGTACCTGGCCGACGTCGTTGACGAGACCCGGTATCGCCGTGTCGGGGCAGACCGTGTAGCAATCGCCGCAGGCCGTGCAGTTCTCGGGGATGAACTCGGGATGCTCGAAGCGTATACCGGTCATGTCGCGGAAATGCGAGGACACGGCGGGCATCAGGCTCATGCTCATGAACGGATCGGCGGGTACTTGCTCGCCCTGGCCCGAGGCATACATGCTGCCCGTCTGGGCCCAGAAACGATGAATGTCGGACGACGGCGATTCCGATTCCGGCTGGCGCTTGACCATCACCGGCACCGGCAGCGTGTTTCCGCCGGCCTTCGCGTCGGCGCGTTCATCGAGGTGCTTGTCCATAACCTCGGTGATCTCCTCGAAGCCGCGGCGCACGACGCGCATGTTGTCTTCGACAACGCGTGCGCCTTTCGAACCGAACTTGTGCTGCAGCTGGTCGCGGATTGCATCGAGGAGCTTTTCATCGCTCAGGCCGTGCTTTTCGAGCAGCGGCGACGTTGCGAAGAAGGCGCCCTGGAACGCGATGCCCTGCATGCGCAGGTGCAGCTCGGGGTCCGTCGCCTCATCGCGCGCGATCTTGAACGCGTCCAGATAGAACACGCGAATCTCGTTCTCGACGATCTCCTTGCGGTAGCGCATCGGAATCGCCTGCCAGAATTCCTCGGGCGACCCGGCGTCGCTCTGCATCACCAGCACGCCGCCCTTCTTGAGGCCGGCCAGTGCATTGGTGTGACCAAAAACGTTCGGGTCGGGAGACAGCACGACGTCGACGTAGAAGTATTCGCAGTTGATGCGAATGGGCTCGGGCGCCGCGGACAGATAATAAGACGTAGGCTGACCCTTCTTCTCCGAACCGTATTTCGGGTTGGCCTTGATGTGGTAGCCGAGCAGCTCGTAGAGCGTCATCGCGAGGTTCTTGCCCGTCGTGATCGCGCCCCATCCGCCAACCGAGTGCATGCGGACCGTGATCGAGTCCTTCGGCATCAGGTTGGGGTTCTCACTGCCGCGCAGTGCGAGGTCCGCAACCTGCGGATAGGCATCCAGCACCTGCTGGTTATAGACCTCTTGCATAGGCGTCATCATCGATTTGCGTACGAAATCGATGGACAGGTAGAAGAGCCGCTTGTGCTTGCCGTCCGGCAGCATGTTCTCGATCGCGGCGACCACGCCTTCCGGCTGCAGGTCGCGGCTGCCCATGCCGAAGGATCCGGAGTACAGCTCCGGCATGTCCTTCAGGTTCTTGTAGCTTTCGAGTTCCGGGTACGGCAGGCCGCCGTTCCTGCTACGGCCGTTTTCGAGCGATTTGCTCAGCGTAGCGCGAATCTCGCGCATCAACGGCAGATCGGCAGCCAGCGGCTGGTCGGTACGCTCGAGCACGGCGACGCCCTTGCGGCCTTTCAGCACCTTGCTGAGGAGGTCGCCCGGGAAAGGCCGGAACATCACGAGATTGACGACGCCGACCTTGACGCCGTGCTTCTCACGCATCCAGTCGGCAACGGCCTCGGCCGTCGGAATCAGGCTGCCCTGGCCGACGATCAGGTAATCGGCATCGTCGGTCCGGTAGGTCATGACCCTTTCGTACCGCCGCCCGGTCAGCGCGTAAAACTCCTCGAAGGCTTCTTCGGTGATGTCTTTCACATGATCGAAGAAGTACGGGCGCTGAGCCGCAACGCTCTGCATATAGGAGTCCTGGTTCTGCACCGGGCCAGACAATACGGGGTCGTCGACGTCCCAGAGCTCCGGAATGCGGCGGCGTTTGTCACCGTAGATGATTCGCTGTGCCGGAGTCGGCGTATCGATGATGTCGTCGGGCCGCCCGAGGTACTCGGCGATCAGCTGACGCCCGGCATCGTCGGTCAGGACGGCTTCCTGACGACGCACCTCATCGAATCGCTGATGGTCCCCGAGCGT
>JANQGP010000243.1 GCA_028277265.1 Woeseiaceae bacterium
ACAGCATACGAGAAAGGGTCAAGAGCTGACCAACTTGATTCTCGAGACGTTCAGGCTCAACGGCGCATTGCTCTCCGCGGGCGACAAGCTCGTCAAGGACATTGGCCTGACCAGCGCTCGCTGGCAGGTGTTGGGGGCGATCGCATTGGAGAATCGGCCCCTCACCGTGGCACAGATCGGCCGCCGAATGGGCCTGACTCGGCAGGCTGTCCAGCGATTGGTCAATGAGCTGGAGGCAAGCGGCGTACTCGAATTCCAGGAGAACCCGGATCACAAGCGCGCGAAACTCGTGACGCTGACCAGGCAGGGCGAGCGCGCGTTCTCAAGAGCCGACCGGCGGCAGGTCGAATGGTCGAACGGACTGGGTGAAGGTATCCGTCTGAACGATATCAGGACCGCATTGACCGTGTTGCGCTCGATCAGCACGCGTCTGCAACAGGACGCTGGTGATGAGGGAGACTGAGATGAAACGACGCGTTCACGCTATTGCAGGTGCAATCGGATTCACAATGATCGCGATGTTCTGGACATCGACGGCGGTTTCCGAGTTGTTCGGATCGCCGGCGGATATCGCAGCCGTAAAGACGTTCGTACTGTGGGGAATGATCGTGCTCATTCCCGCATTGGCGATCACCGGTGCGTCCGGGACGGCGCTGGGCAAGAAGCGGGCTGGACTGCTGATTCGGAGCAAGAAGCGACGTATGCCGATCATCGCGTTGAACGGCCTGTTGGTTCTTGTGCCGTCGGCCTTCTTTCTCGCCGACCGGGCGAGCGCGGGAGTATTCGACACCTGGTTCTATGGTATCCAGGTTTTGGAGCTGGTTGCCGGAGCAATAAACCTCAGCCTGATGGGATTGAACATTCGCGACGGTCTGGTCGTATCGGGACGACTTCGTCGAAGGAAACGGTCGCGGGCTGGGATTTAGCGAAGGTTTGTCGCAACTCGTCGGTGTTTCCAACTCATGCGATGGGTCCGCGACCGCCTTGACATAAAACCGGACGGACTTGGCGTTTTGTGGCGTGACCAGCATTTGCGACGAGCGAACGTGATCTTGGCAGACTCATGCGACTGTTCAATGCACAAATTCTCAGAACAACGAGACGCCTTGAATACTTCAGAGTACGAGATTGGCAAAGTCATGGGTGTTCACTGGGCAAGAAGAGACGCTTCGGCCGAACTTCTAATGCACTTTCAGAACCTCGGCGACGGTCGGTCGTGGGTATTGCGCAGCAAGGACGCCGTACGTGAGTTTCTCGCACTGTTGGAGACCGATGCGTCCAGCTTCCTCGGCACCGGCGAGTTACCGTCCAGCTTCTTCATCGCCGGCTTCATCGACGGTGCGCGGAAGATCGCCGTCAAGGCCAACTGAACAGACCAGCCGCAACTCGGGGAAACCACGGCGTTGCGCCCCGTTCAAGTGAGTCTGGTCAGCTCGTAGGCAACGTCGACAATGTCGCGTTCAGCCGTAAAGTGCAGGCAAGTCCCGGATGGCCGGCGCACCCGCGCCACCCAGTCAGCGGGAATTTTGTCGAGGCCGCAGGTCGCCCCGGCCAGCGCCCCGGCGATGGCACCCACAGTATCGGAATCGCGTCCGAAGTTGCCCGAGTAGACAATACTGTCGCGAAAGTCACCGGCCACCAGAAGATACACGGCAAACGCCGACACAACGGCTTCCGGCGCCGCCGCTTTGTACTCGCTCCGCAGCAATCGATGTAGCGGCATCCAGGTCGCATGCAGGTCATGGTCGTTTTCGTCCATCAATGCCAGTGCAGCGGCGAAGTTGTGTGCCAGCCAACTGCCGTCCGGTGCGCAGCGTGCGCCGGCGGCATACACCTCGTCGAGACTGCCGCCGGCCATCGCGACGGCCACGCCCGCGGCCACTGCCTGCGCGCCCCAGATGCCTTCGCTTTGGTGGCTGATCTCGGCATCGGTTTCCGCGATGGTAGCTGCACGGCCAGGGTCTGCGGTGGCGACAATGCCGATAGGCGCCGCCCGCATCGCGGCTCCGTCACTGAACGCGTAGCTGTTGAACCGGCCCGAATATGGCGGAACAATGTCTTTGCGGATATTGGCCGCCGCCTCTCTTTCGCTTGCGCCGCCGCGGTGCAATTCATCCTCGACGAGCACGTGCTTGCGCCAGGCCGCGAGGACGTCATCGCGGGTGGGATTGCCGCCCGAGCGCAACAGGATTTCCGCGGTCAGGAGTGCGAACTCGGTGTCGTCCGTGCTCCCGGTGGGCTTCTCCGGGAAGTCCATCGTGATTCCGTAAAGGAACTGGTTGTCGGGGTCGCGGGCCGCATCGCCAAATGCGTCGCCGACGGCGAGACCGATAAGGCAGCCGGCAGCCTTGTCGGCGTCCGGGCGATGTCCACTGTTTGCAGGCATGTCCAATCCTCTACTCGTAGCTAAAAGTCATCCGTCGGAATAGCGGTGCGCTCAGGAGTACCGGGCGCCGATTTCCGCATCGCAGTCACTGTCCGCCCGGCAAGGTCGCTCAGGCGCGCATTGTCGAAACTCCCCATGCTGGAGCGTATCCGGTCATCGAGCGGCCTGGTCCACTTTGGCGGCAATGCGCCGGCACCGCGCAGTACGCCGATAACCGAACCTACCGTAGCGCCGTTGGAGTCAGTGTCCCATCCTCCCATGACGACGTTACAGATCGTCCGTTCGTAATCTCCGTCGCCTTTAAGAAGCGCTGCTACGGCCAGCGCCGCATTGTTGATCGTATGGACCCAATGGTAGGCACCAAACTGTTCGTACAATCTGTCGACGATCTGCTCCCAGCTCATGGTCGCGACAGGCATGTCGAGTACCGAAGTGATCGCCTGTGCGAAACGGGACCTTGCGGGCACGAAGGCGAGCGATGCCTCGACGAGTTCGCGAATGCCGGAAAGAACGAATGCATTCGAGATCATCGCGGCGAAGAACATCTCTCCGTAAATGCCGTTGCGAGTATGACTCACGCGCGCGTCGCGCCAGGCAAGTTCCGCAGCCTGAAGCGGATTGCCGGGGGACACGTAACCCCACAGATCGGCGCGAATCTGTGCGCCGATCCACTCGCGGAACGGGTTCATATAGGTGGCCGTTTCCGGGGGGTCGAGTCCGCGCAGGATGTTGAGATAGGCCACCCGGTCGGACGTGAATACCTGAAAAGCGGGGATCCTGGTTACCCACTCGGTGCAAATGTCGACGCTGTCGAAGTCGAAACCGTAGTTCTCCAGCACGTGCAGGTTCAGCATCGTGTAGTTGAGATCGTCGTCCTCGGGCATGCATTCGATGTTCTCGCGCAGGCTTTCGAAACCGAGCCGGCGCTTCCAGGGATATCGTTCAAGCAGGTCATGCGGCATGCCTTCCTGTGTCCAGTAATCGTTGAGTGGCCAGTTGCCGTTCGCTTCCAGTAGTTCCCGGATGACCGCACGCGAGTAGCGTTCGATCGGTTTTCCCAACAGGCAGCCGGCGGCCCGCCCGAGCCATCCGCCAAGGACCCTGTCGAGAAGCTCTTTGTCACTGAACGAGTGAGGCGGGCGTGCAACGCCGCGGTAGTTGCCTTGCGTCTTCCGGATTGCGTCGAGGTCGCTGGGTTCACTCGTCGTGATACCTGGAGAGTGGGCATCCTGTTGCATCAGGTCGCGGAGCAGGGCGTGCGCCGCCGCACCGGCATCGTCTCTGGGAAGGCCGCGTAAGGACTCGAAGGCATCGTTCAGGGAAGCGACGTTCTGCCCCTCTTCACGGCGCTGTATGACTTCGAATTCGAGACGTTCAAGGGGGTCCAGATAACGAACGATCACAGTGTTTCCTTTGTTGCGGCGCGCCCGGCTTGGCGCCGTCCGCCAAGAAAATACAACTTCGGAAAAATACAAAAGATATGTTCTAAAGATACATACATACGATGTTGTTTGTTGTGTGATTGCAACAGACTGCGAGTCGAAGGGACTTTGACGGCGAGACCGTGCTGGAGTACCTCGGGAACGCACACCGGCATCGTATGCAGAATCCGGGGGATATGACATGAGAGGCGACATTCGTGCGAAGTAAGTTGTTTGTGCCCGGATCCCGCCCGGAGTTGTTCACCAAGGCGCTGGCCGGAGAAGCGGACGCCCTCTCCGTCGATCTCGAGGACTCGGTCGTTGATTCGCGCAAAGGTGAGGCGCGCGACCGGGTTTCTGCCTTTCTTGCTTCGCAGGACGTATTGTCGAGCGGCAAGCTGATGATTGTGCGCTGCAATGCTGTCGGCTCGCCGGAGTTCGATGCCGACGTGCAGTCGATCGCGCTGCCGGCTCTGGACATTCTCAATCTGCCAAAGACGCAGTCCGCAGCCGACATCAAGCGGGCGGCCGAGGCGCTTGGGAGGGCGGAAGCCCGAAACGGAGTGACCGAGCCGATTGCGATTCTTGCAACAGTCGAATCTCCGGCCGGATTGCGCAGCGCGGCAGAAATCGCCGCCGCCGACCCGCGGGTCGTCGGTCTGCAGCTCGGCCTGAACGACCTGTTCGCAGCCCTGGGCGTGGACCGGACCGACACGGCCAGTGTTCACGCGACGATGCTCACGATGCGAATTGCAGCTGGTGAGGCAGGCGTTTCGGCCTTTGACGGCGCCTATGCCGATTTCCACAATGACCAGGGTTTCGTCGACGAAGCGACTATGGCAAGACGGCTGGGCTACAGTGGCAAGAGTTGTGTGCACCCGCGTCAGGTTGCTCTCGCCAACGACGTTTTCACCCCGAGCGGTTCTGAACTGGCCGAGGCGGAACGCGTGCTCGAGGCCGCGCAGCAGGCTTGCAAAGACGGTGTCGGTGCATGCACGCTGGATGGCAGGATGATTGACCGGCCCGCAATTCTGCGTGCGGAAGCTCTCGTTACGGCGAGCAAGTCCCACAATAGCGCGCAATGAGCCAGGGTTTCCGGCTCCCGGTCGCCTGTTTGCTGCTGCTATTGGCCGTGGCCGGACGGACGGAGAGCCTGGTGGCCGTGACGACGGAAGCGGTGCCCCCACTGCCGCCCTCGGTGGCCGTTTCGCGGCTGGCGGCCATAGATGCGCGACTGCTCGCCTTGGGTCCGGCATCGAGTTGGTTGCTCGATGAGGCCGGCGAAAGCTGGGTGCGACAGGACTGGCGTCCGGGCAGTTCGATTGTCGCGATCGGTGTCGGCGAGACTCGGACATACGTGCTCCTGTCACGCCCCGGAGATTTGCGTGCCGAGCGCGTCGCAGCGCTGCAACTGGTGGGCGGACGCCTGGCTTCGAAGGCACTGGAGACACTGCCGCAACCGCTGGAAAACGCCGAAGCCGCTGTCCTGCGGGAGACCTTGTACGTCGTCGGCAGCGAGGAAACCGGAACCCTTACGATGTGGTCGCTGGACCTGCTCGACGCGGGCACAGGCTGGACTGAACACGGCAATGTGCCGGCCGGGAGGGCCGTATTGGTGACAGCACAGAATTCGTCGGTGCAGGTCGTCGTGGACGACGGCGGCAGTACCGGTCCGCGC
>JANQGP010000222.1 GCA_028277265.1 Woeseiaceae bacterium
AACGGCGATGGAACAACGCGTACACCACGCCCACTGCGGCGACCACTGCGAGGGCGCTCACTCCCAGCCGCGAATCGAAACTCCACAGGAGCGCGATGCTGACCACGACCTGCACAAGGGACGTGAGCAACTCCGGCACGTACGCCTCCAGGAAGTCGACCAGTTCCCGGCTCATCCCCAGACGCGCGTTGACCGTCGAGACCGAGTGACGGCTGCTTCGGCTCGTAAGCTCCGCACCGAGCCGGACCCGCATCGTGCCGTACGCACGCGTGTCGTAGACGCGCCGCGCGCCCGCAACGAGGACCAGTGCGCCCATCACCCCGGCCACCTCGAACAGCGCGCCCGCGCGGCCTTCGAGAAGCGCGTCGATCGCCCGCCCGATGAACAGGGGGATCAGCGCGAGAAGAAGGTTCTCGACCAGCACCAGCAGCCAGGTGACGAGCACGCGCCACCGAAACCGGCGCAGCAAAAGCCCTACGCCGAGCGTGCCTTCCAATTGCATGTGGATTCTCCCCGTCCGCCCTTGTAAATCATCAGATTTGATAATTTATTTGACCTGTGATAGTTTGTCAACTTCGATAATTTACTGGATCGCTTTTGCCGAGACCCAGCCTCAAAACGGAGCGACGCGCCGAGATCCTCGATGCCTACGGGCGCTGCGTCGCCCGGCATGGCGTGGAAGGCGCTACCCTCGAGAAGACGGCCGAGGAAGCGGGCCTGGCGAGGGCACTGATCCGGCACAACGTCGGTAACAAGGACGACCTGCTGGAGGCTTTCCTCGACCGGTTTCTCGGCGACGCGTCCCGAACCACCGCCGAACTCTTCGAATCGCTGCCGCTCGATGATCGCGTCGAGACCATGATCGACTGGCTGTTCGATACGCAACACACCGACGTCCAGGACGTCAGCGTGACCAATGCGCTGATCACGGCCGCGACAGAGCGTCCGGACCTGGCCGAGCGCTTACGGGCCTGGACGTCAGGCTTCGTCAGCAGTATCGCGAGTGAGCTGACCGACGCCTATCCCGATGCCGCCGAGGACGCTATCGAGGCCGTGGCGACGGGAATTGCCGCGATCTTCTTCAACTTCGACACGCAGGTGCCGCTCGGCGGAACGTCCCGAATCCGGCAATCGTCCGAAACCGCCTCCAGGTTGCTCGTTTCAGCGCTTGGCCGTTGAGGGCCGACCTGCTCAACGGGCGGCAATCCTGACGCCGTCATCGATACCTTCGCCGGGATAGACGACGATGCGCTCGCCCTCCGCCAATCCGGACAGGATTTGTGCATCGCTCGACGTCGTGTAACCGACCTCGACGACTCGCCGCCTCGCTATACCCTCTTCTTCGACGAAGATCGCCCAGTCGGCGCCGTTCCGGAACAGCGAGGTGACCGGCACCTTCAGCGCGGCGTCGTCTTCCCAGAGCACGACGTGAACGTCGACCTGGTATCCGTGGCCCAGCGCTTCCCACTCCTCTCTCGGACTGACGATGTCGAGCACGACGTTGACGCGTTGCTCCTCGATACCGAGCGCCGAGATCTTGGTGAATCCGAACGGTTCGACGCGGCGGACCCGTGCTTTCAACGGTGTGCCGCCGCCCCAGTTTTCTATGTGCGCGGCGTCGCCGGGACCGATTTTGACCGCCTCGGTCGACAACAGGTCGACGACGATCTCCAGCC
Source organism: Woeseiaceae bacterium (assembly GCA_028277265.1). Classification (GTDB taxonomy): domain Bacteria; phylum Pseudomonadota; class Gammaproteobacteria; order Steroidobacterales; family Woeseiaceae; genus UBA1847. The sequence goes on from JANQGP010000222.1 coordinate 1,677, forward strand.
TGCCGGGGTTGCCGATTTCGACGAGTCCTTCCCCGGCCCGGACGAATCCCTCGGACTCGCGCAGGACGCGCAGGACTCTCCCGTCCACCGGCGACGTGATCCTGATGCACTCGCACGACTCGCGTTGTCGTGCCATCTCGTCGGGGGACATCAATAGCGCCCGGACTCGTTCGAGTTCGAATCGGCGAACCTGCATGTTGGCCTGCGCAACGCCCATCGCCGCCGTGTTCGTATCGAACACGCGCTCGGCCGCTTCGAGATCCCGCTCCGAGATCGTCCCTTTCGCCTGCAGTTCGCGCGAGCGGGTCAACTCCGACTCCGCGAACCTCAACTCGGCCGCGGCTTTGTCGAGTTCGGCCTCGGCTAGCGACGCCGCCGATTCAGCGGCATGCAATTGCGCCCTGGCCTCGGCCTCCGTCCGTGGATCGAGCAGGTTCGACTGGGCCGGTTCGACGTCGGCAACGATGGTCTCGCCCGCGACGACCGCGTCGCCGGGCTCGGTCTCGATGCGCCGCAGACGGCCGGTGACGGGCGCGGATACCACGAACACATCGACGACACGGGTTTCACCTTCATCGCCCGTGGTCAGCATCATGGGACCGACGGCGACGGGCTCGAGGTCCACGAGCATCGCGCGCGGCCGGAAGGCGCTCAAGAGCCCGACCAGGACCAGCGCACCCAAGGTCCCCCAGATAATCAACCGCTTTCTTGTAGCGTTCACTTCTTACTCCCGCGTCTTGAGTACGGAAATCAAGTCGAGTCGGTCGACCCAGCGTTTCATGGCGAGTCCGGACGCCGCGCTTGCGGCGAGCAGAACCAGAATCGCAAGCCCGTAGGTTGCCGGCCGAATGACGAACGGCAACCGCATCAGTTCGGTTTGAAAGCCGCCGGCATTGACAAACACGGCGGTCAGCAACCAGCCGAGGACACATCCGATCGGTAGCGCGAAGCACACCAGCAGCATCGTTTCGCCAAGCAGTATGTAGAGCGCGTCGCCGTGCGAAAAACCGAGGACTCGCAGCGTTGCGAGCTCGCGGCCTCTCTCCGACAGCGCGATGCGCTGGGCGTTGTACGTGACGCCGAAGCCGAGCGCGAAGGAGAACGCACTGAAGAAGCCGACGAAAATCATCAGGGTTTCCGCGATCGTCTGGTCGAAGTTCGACTTCGCTACCGACTTCAGGGCCACGGTCGAGACCGCGGGCAGGTTTTTCAGCCGGGTCAGAAGCTCGGCCTGCCGCGCCTCGTCAATCGATGCGCTGACGTACTGAGTTACCGGCCGGTCCCCGAGCATGCGGTTGAGTGCATCGATGTCGATGTACGCGAACATGCCGATATAGGAATCGTAGACGTCAGCGACCGCGACCTTCTCGATGGGCCGTCGTCCTTCCAGGATACGTACCTCGAATTCGTCGCCGACTTCGAGACCGAGCTTGTCGGCGAGGCGCCCCGTCAGGACGGCCCCGCTCTCCGGCACCGGGACAGGCCCGCGCTCGACATCGAAGATCCGCGTCAGCTTCGCGCCCTTCGAAACGCCCTGAAGCGCGCCACGGTGTTTCAGATGCCCCGATACGAGGTCCGCCGAGACGACGCGCATCGGTTCGGCCGACAGCACGCCCGGCAGACGTTCGATCTCGTCCAGAATCGCCGAAGACCTGGGGTCGTTGAAACCAAGGGCGATGTCCTCTCGCTGCAATTCGCCGAAGTGCGTTCGCGCAATCTCATCGACGGCGTCGGTGAAATACAGTGACAGAATCATCATCGCGATCGCCCCCGCAAACCCCATCGCCGTTACGAGCGCACGAACCGGCCACCGGGCGACCTGCCGGACGATGATCCTCGTCGGCTCGTCGAGCACGGACATGAACTGCTGAACGGCCCCGGAGTTGCCGCGGAATACCGGGGGTTCCGGC
>JANQGP010000249.1 GCA_028277265.1 Woeseiaceae bacterium
GCGCACGGCATCGACGACGTCTTCCCTGAGCATCAGATGCTTGACGTTATCCTTCGGGATGACGACGCCGTGGCTGCCGTCGAGTCCCCGCTGCCGGCAGATGCCGAAGAACCCTTCGATCTTCTCGTTGACGCCGCCGACGGCCTGGACACGGCTGAGCTGGTTGATCGAGCCGGTGCACGCAATGTTCTGCCGAATGGGTATGCGCGCGATCGACGACAGCAGGGCGCTGAGCTCGGCAACCGACGCGCTGTCCCCATCGACACCGCCGTAGGACTGTTCGAAGACGACGCTCGCACTGAGCGACAGCGGCTTCTCCGGCGCGTAGCGGGCCGACAGCGCCGACGACAGGATCATGACGCCCTTGGAGTGAATTGCGCCGCCGAGTTTCACCTCGCGCTCGATGTCGACGACGTCCCCGGTGCCGATTCGCGTCGTTGCGGTGATACGTACCGGGTGACCGAAGCGATAGTCGCCGAGCTCGACGACCGACAGGCCGTTGACCTGGCCGATGCATTCTCCGCTCGTGTCGATGAGCAACGTCTCGCGTTCGATCGCATCGGCGATCCGCGTTTCTACGCGCCCGAGCCTTTCCTTCTTGCGGCTGATGGCTTCGATCACGTCCCCGGCGGTGATCCGGTCGGCCTCGTTGAGCCGCGCCCAGTAATCGGATTCGATCAGCAGGTCGTCGAGCGAGCGAATGTTCATCGACAGACGTTCGCTGTCATCCGCCTGGCGCGCTCGCTGCTCGATGACGCGCTGCACTGCCGTCGTATCGAAAGGCAACAGCTCATGGCGCGTTGCGCGACTCACAACGAGTTCCGCAAGCGCATCGACGTTGTCGGGCGTGCGGTGCACGTCGTCATCGAGATCGACGGCCACCTTGAAGAGTCCGCCAAACTCCTTGTCATGGAACGACAAAAGGTAGTACAGCCAGCGCTCGCCGACGAGAATGATCTTGACGTCGAGCGGAATCGGCTCGGGTTTCAGCGTCGTCGTGGTCGAGAAGCCGAGCGTTTCGGCGGGCGACTCGATGCGAACCTGCTCCGTGAACAGTGCCTGCTTGAGCGCCTCCCACGCGAACGGCCTGCCGAGAACCCGGTGCATGTCGAGAATCAGATAGCCGCCGTTCGCCTGCAGCAGGGCCCCGCCGCGTACCATCCTGAAATCCGTCAGCAGGGCGCCCATCTCGGCGCGGTGCTCGATCTTGCCGACCAGGTTCGGATAGCTCGGGTTCGGCTCGTAAACGACCGGGGCCGGTGCGCCGGCTTCATTGCCGACGACGAGATTGATCTCGTAACTGAGCAGCAACGACGACGTATCGGACTTGAGAAACGGCAGTGTCGACTCCGACGGCTCGCGAAACTGGTGCGCCTTGTCGATGAGGTCCTGTCGCGCCGCTTCGAGGTAAGACGCGACATCGGGAACCTCGGAGTACTTCTGCCTGAGGTCCCGGAACAGCGCCGTAACGGCGTGAGCGATGACCTCCTGGTCCAGCGCCCGGACGCGCTCGTGCTGCTTACTGCGCAATTTCGGGAGAGCCTCGATGCGGGTCTGCAAGTCCTCGCTGAGACGATGGATCTTGGCCTCGATCGCCTGACGCTCCTCGTGAGGCAGCTTCTTGAATTCCTCGTCATCGACGACCTTGCCGTCACGCATGGGGGCGAGTACATAGCCGGTTGGCGTCTGCAGAACGGCGATGTCTTCCCCGGCCGCCTTCTCGCGCAGTTCCTCCCACTGATCCTTGATGTCCTGCTGCAGGTCGGCTTCGATCACCTTCAGCTGGTTTTGGTAATCCTCGTCCTCGAAGACCGTCGGAATCGTGATGCGTATCTCGTCGACGAGCGCGTGCATGTCTTCGCGGAACTCGGCGCCCTTGCCGGCCGGGAGACGCAGCGCCTGCGGGCGCTCGGGGTTGGCGAAGTTGTTGGCGTAGCACCAGTCGTCGGGCGTCGTCTTCTCGCAAGCTCGCGCCGCCGCCAGCTCCTTGACGAGCGCGTGGCGATGGCTGCCCGGCTGGCCGAGCACGAAGATGTTGTAGCCGTCACGCTCGAGGCCGATGCCGAACCGCAACGATGCAACCGCGCGCTCCTGGCCGAGATACGCGACAGACGCCAGCTTCCCGTCGGCCTGCATTGTATTCGCGTCGCCGAGAGGTTTGCAGACTGTACGAAGGCGTGCCGCGGGAACGGCAAGACCGGTGATGCGTGCAAGATTCTCCGCCACGGATAGTCACCGCGCACAGCTCTCGAACCTCCATATCAGCACACGGGAACGACGCCCGTAACTAGGGATATTCCGAATTGCCAGTCGTCGCCCTGTCGGGCCCGCTCAGTGCCGGTAGATGTCCGACACGCGCTCGGCCTGGCGCCGCAGCGCCGTGCCGATGCCCGCCTCATCGAACAACGCGTTGATTTCGCCGAGCTTCGGCGCCGACGGCTGCAGTCCGGTTTCCGCGTCGTCGATCGGCGCATCACAGGCGATGCCGGTCAGCCGCCGGGCGAGCATCGCGTCTTCACGATGCGTATCGAGTTTGGCGCCGAGCGTCTTCGCGCCACGCACGTTGACCTCGTTCACTCGATCGAGATTGGCGTAGATTTCCTCGAGACTGCCGAAATGCTGCAGCAGGCATTCGGCGGTCTTCTTGCCAACACCCGGCACACCCTTGATGTTGTCGACGGCATCGCCGGCGAGTGCCAGGAAGTCCGCGATCTGTTCCGGCCGCACGCCGAACGACTCCGGGATATCGTCGTAACCGAGCTTGCCCTTGCCCGCGAAGTCCCAGAATACGTCTTCCTCGCGCAGCAGCTGGGTCAGATCCTTGTCGCGACTCACGATGGTCGATGGACGCCCGCGGCGCCGGCCGTGCTCGACCAGCGTACCGATCAGGTCGTCGGCCTCGTACTGCGGGCTCGCCACCTCCATGAGGCCGAGCGAACGCACGTAACGGCGACATTGCTGGAACTGACGTTTGAGCTCGGGCGGTGCCGGATCGCGATTCGCCTTGTACTCGGGAAAGATCTCGGTGCGAAACGACGTCGACAGGCTTTCGTCGAACGCGACGGCCACATACTCGGGCGTCACCTGTTCCATGAAATCGCCGATGAACCGGCAGAAACCGTACAGCGCGTTGACTGGGTTGCCGGCGTCGTCGACCATGTCGTCGGGCATCGAGTAGTAGGCCCGGAAGACGTAGACACTGGCATCGATCAGGTACTGCATGGCACCCGCATTATGCACTAATCGTGGTAGTGAACTTCGAGGATCTCCTGGCCGTTCTCGAGATGCCCCGAGAGGCGCGCATGGAGCGGGCTCGAGCGCGGGATGTGCGCCAGCAGGTATTGCATCTGGTCGGCGAGCACGCGCCGGCCCTTGAGGTAGATATACTCCGCGTAGTTCGGCGTGAACGGCACGGCAATGAGCTGCATGGCCGCCTGTTCGGGGGTGCGGCCACCCTTGTAATTGTTGCACCGCCGGCAGGCGGTGGCGACATTGGTCCAGGAGTCGGTGCCGCCCTGCGAAACCGGCGTAATATGATCGCGTGTCAGGTCGCGCGTCAGGAATCGCATGCCGCAATACAGGCACAGGTTTGCGTCGCGCTTGAACAGCGTGCGATTGTTCAACGGCGGGACGTAACGATCACGGTTCCTGGCGAGTCGCTTGCTCGTGCCGTGCGTCGCGATGATCGAGTTGACGTCGATACGACTGCGGCGGCCGTCGATGGCGCTGTAACCGCCGAAGACGGAGTAAAGGCGCGTGCCGCAGTCGTACGCTACCTGCTCGGCATGGTAGAGACGTACCGCTTCGCGGTAGTCGATCCACTCGAGTGGCATACCGGCAACATCGGTCCGTAAGACCTGTTGCGAAATGTCCGTTGCAAGTCCTGCGAGCATCTTCGGCTCCGTAGCCTACGCGCGCATTATTACAGTATTTATAAAGCCTTTAAAACCTCGTCGAGCGTCGCTTTCGCGTCACCGAACAGCATGCGCGTGTTCTCGAGGAAGAACAGCGGGTTCTGTACGCCCGCATACCCCGTCGCCATGCTGCGTTTCAGCACGATCGACGTGGTGCCTTTCCAGCATTCGAGCACCGGCATGCCCGCGATAGGACTGTCGGGATCCGTCAGTGCGGACGGGTTCACGATGTCGTTCGCACCGATGACGACCGATACGTCGACATTGGGAAAATCGTCATTGACTTCGTCCATCTCGAACACGATGTCGTAAGGCACTTTGGCCTCGGCGAGCAGCACGTTCATGTGGCCCGGCATGCGGCCCGCAACCGGGTGAATGCCGAAACGCACGTTGACCCCTTTCTCGCGCAGCGTGCGCGTGATCTCGAATACCGTATGTTGGGCCTGTGCGACGGCCATGCCGTAGCCCGGAATGATCATCACTTCCCTGGCATTCGAGAGCAGTGCCGCCGTCTCGGACGTATCGACCGGCACGACTTCGCCCTGGTCCGCCGCATCGCCCGAAGCCGATGCGCCGCCGCCGGTACCGAAACCGCCCGCGATCACGGCGAGGAACCGGCGGTTCATGGCGCGGCACATGATGTACGAGAGGATGGCGCCGGACGAACCGACGAGCGCGCCCGTGACGATCAGCAGGTCGTTGCCAAGCATGAAGCCGGTCGCCGATGCGGCCCATCCCGAGTAGCTGTTGAGCATCGAGACGACGACGGGCATGTCGGCGCCGCCGATCGCCATGACCATGTGGATGCCGAACAGCAGGGCGAGAACGGTCATGATGATGAGCGGCAACATGCCGCCACCTTCGACCGACTGCGCAACGAACGCGTAACCGTAGTAGATCGAGCCGAGCAGGAGCAGCAGGTTGAGCCAGTGGCGTGCCGGCAAGAGCAGCGGGTTGCCGCTGATGCGCCCCGACAGCTTGCCGAATGCGATGACGGAGCCCGAGAACGTCACGGCTCCGATCAGGACGCCGATGTACGTTTCGATATCGTGGATCGTCAGCTCGACACCCGTGTAGTGCACCAGGCGCCCGGGATCCATGAAGTTGGCAAAACCGACCGCGACGGCGGCGAGGCCGACGAGGCTGTGCAGGATCGCGACGAGCTCGGGCATCTGCGTCATCTGTACTCGGCGCGCCAGCAGCAGACCCACGCTGCCGCCGACGAGCAAGGCGACGATCAGCTTTTCGTACTGCGCCGTGACTTCACCGAAGATCGTCGCCAGCAGCGCGATCGCCATGCCGATGATGCCGTACCAGTTGCCGCGGCGTGCCGTCTCCTGGTTCGACAGTCCGCCGAGCGCCAGGATGAAGAGGATCGTCGCAATGATGTAGGAGACGTTTACGATTCCTTCGTTGATCATGACGGCCTCACTTCCTGAACATTTCGAGCATGCGGCGCGTAACGGCGAAGCCGCCCGCGATGTTCACCGCCGTGATCGCGACGGTCGCGACGGCAATCCACATGATCACTTTGTCAGCCGAACTGATTTGCAGGAGCGCACCGATGATGATGATGCTCGAGATCGCGTTCGTCACACTCATGAGCGGCGTATGCAGCGCCGGCGTCACGTTCCAGATCACCATGTAACCGACGAAACACGCCAGCACGAAAACGGTGAAGTGCGCCATGAACGAGGGAGGCGCGACCGCGCCGAGGCCGAGCAACGCAAGACCGCCGACGACCATGCCGATGATCGGGCCCATGACCGACGGTTTCTCTTCCTCCTCAGGGACGACGGGTGGCGGTTCGGTTTTCGCCGCAGGCGGCGCGGCCGAGATCTTCGGCGCGGGCGGTGGCCACGTCGTCTCGCCGTCCTTGCAGATCGTCGTGCCACGGATGACCTCGTCTTCCATGTCGACGACGATATTGCCGTCTTTCGCCGGCGTCAGGTCGGTCAGCAGGTGACGGAGGTTCGTCGCGTACAGCTGGCTCGACTGGGCCGCGAGACGGCTGGGCAGGTCCGTGTAACCGATAACGGTGACGCCACTGTCGACGATGACCTCACCTGCAACCGTGAGTTCGCAGTTGCCGCCCTGCTCGGCGGCCAGGTCGACGATGACGCTGCCGTCTTTCATCGAACGCGCCGTCTCGGCCGTGATCAGCTTCGGCGCCGGCTTGCCCGGGATCAGTGCGGTCGTAATGATGATGTCGACGTCCTTCGCCTGTTCGGCGAACAGCTCCATCTCGGCCTTGATGAACGCCTCGCTCATGACCTTGGCGTAGCCGCCTTCGCCGGCGCCGTCTTCGTCGTCCTCGAAGTCCAGCATCAGGAACTCGGCGTCCATCGACTCGACCTGTTCCTTGACCTCGGGGCGGGTATCGAACGAACGCACGATCGCGCCCATGCTCTTTGCGGCACCGATCGCGGCGAGGCCCGCGACGCCGGCGCCGATGACGAGGACCTTGGCCGGCGGCACCTTGCCGGCGGCCGTAATCTGTCCCGTAAAGAATCGTCCGAAATGCTGTGATGCTTCGACGACGGCGCGGTAACCGGCAATGTTCGCCATCGAGCTCAGGGCATCGACTTTCTGCGCCCGCGAGATGCGCGGCACGCTGTCCATCGCCATGACGGTCGCGCCCGACTTGGTCAGCGTCTCGAGCAATTCCGGGTTCTGGGCGGGCCAGATGAAGCTGATCAGCGCCTGGCCGGCACGCAGACGCGCGGCCTCTTCGTCGTCGGGTGCGCGGACTTTAAGGACCAGGTCGGCCTGCGACCACAATTCGTCGGCCGTGCCGATGACGTCGCATCCGGCGTCCCGGTAGGCCGCGTCCGAGAAACTCGACGCCGCTCCGGCGCCGCTTTCGACGGCGACCTCGAAACCGAGTTTCATCAACTGACCGGCAACGTCGGGGGTGGTCGCGACGCGCCGTTCACCCTCGTAGACCTCTTTGGGTACTCCGATTCTCATACCTACGCCTCCATGGGGACGTCGGCAGTGTAGCGGATTAGGAGGCGATGTTTATAGGGGGTTCCCGAAAGCGATGTCAGTCTCGCGGTCGCGGTCGCGGCCGTTTGTTCAACCGGTCCCGGAGACGTTGCCGCTGCTCCGGCGTCATGCGCTTGTACCGGTCCCGCAGCATCTCGCGCCGATCGCGGTTCAACTCACGAAAGCGGTGGAAGTTGTTTCGTATACGCTGCTGCTCTTCGGGTGACAGGTTGCGGAAGGTCTCGGCGCGTTCGCGAATCAGCTCGCGCCGTTCGTCCGACAGTTCACGCCAGGCGCGAAAGCGATCCATGGCTTGCGAGCGTTGTTCGGGCGACATCGACGTCCAGCGCTCGGCGCCGCGGGACAGCCGCAGCTGCCGGTCGGCCGGCAGCGAATCCCAGTTGTCCGCGAACTGGTTCAACAGCTGTTGCTGCTCCTGGCTGAGCTCGCTCCACGCGACGCCATGGTTGTCGGCGAGGGCCGTGCCGAACATCAACACCGCAAGGATCGCCACAATCGTCTTAACTCTCATCTCTCTGCTCCGCCGATTCTTCACCGTCCGGTACGGGATCGCTCCGTTCTTCCACGTCTGCTGTCAGGTTCTCTTCGTGCAGCAGCCATTCCTCATCCGATTCTTCCCACATACCGAGGTACTCGAGAAACTCGGCGTCGAGGTGTTCACTGTCCTCCTGTGCAACCGTGCTCGTGCCGACACACAGCGCACATGCGAGTACGGCCAGCCGCCTGTCAGGTGACATCGCCTTCCTGCTCGAGCATGTCGATAAACGTGTAGAACTCGAGATCCTCGAGCATCTCGATGCTGTCCTCGCCGAGCAGTATCTCCATGTCGGCCACGGACTGCGGCATCGTATCGACACCCGGCTGACCGGGAAGTGTCACGAGGACCGCGACGAGGACCGCGGCGGTCACGCCCGCGGCCGGCGCCCAGCGCCATAGCGGCGACGGCCCCGTCCCGATCTCCTCGAGTGCGCGATGCCTGCCCTGGTTCAGTTTCGACAAGGTCGCAGCGTCGAGCTGGTCGACCGACTCGTCAAACAGTTTCTTCGGATCTTTCATAGCTCGAAATCTCCCAATGTGCCCCGGAGCGAGTGAATCGCCCGGGAATAGTGTGTCTTGACGCTGCCCTCGCTGCAGCCCATCGCCACGGCCGTGCCGGCCACGTCGAGACCTTCGAACATACGCAGCATGAACGCCTCTCGCTGCCGCGCCGGCAACGCGTGTACCGCCGACTCGAGCGTTTGCATCGCCTCGTCGTTCGACAACTCCTGCTCGGGCGCGCGGCCGATCGGATCCGGCGCCGAGGCAACCGGGTCGTACTCGTCGTCGCCGCCGCCACGACCGAACCACACCATGACCCGGTTGCGGACGGCCTGCCGGCGATGCCAGTCGCGAATGCCGTTCTGCAGAATACGGTAAAACAGCGGCGGCCACTCGCCGGTATCCCGATCCGCGTACTTGCGGGCGAGCCTGATCATGGCATCCTGCACCAGGTCCAGTGCCTCGTCCCGGTCACGCACGGCGATTTCGGCGATGCGCAGGGCCCGTCGCTCCACCTCGGCCAGAAACCGGTTGAGTTGCTGTTCTCGTTGCAGTGCTCGCGTCCCTGTCGATTGCTCGCTGACCCACGATACCGCATATGTTGCGGTTCCGACGCTCATATCCCTTGACTCCGTCACGAGGTCATCTACTTTGTCCGTTCTGTTCTAACGCCTGACTGGCCCTTCCGTTGACAGGATTATCGTCAAATACGGTCCTCCGCGTGGCCATCAACGTGCCCTTGTCGCGCGAGTTCGATTACCTGCCGCCCGCCGGCGGCGAGCCGCCGGAACCGGGTACCCGCGTCCTCGTGCAATTCGGCCCGCGGCGCCAGGTGGGCATCGTGATGTCGCATGCGGCCGGCTCCGGGGTGCCGGCCGACAAGCTGCGGCGATGCCGAGAGACGCTCGACGAGGAACCGCTCCTCGGCAGCGACGAGCTGCGGCTCGTGCGCTTCACGAGCGACTACTATCACCACCCGATTGGCGAGGTCATGGCGGCTGCGATGCCGGCCCTCCTGCGCCAGGGCAAAGCGCTGCACCCGGTCGTCGAGACGATCTCGGTCACCGACAGCGGCGAACGTGCGGATGTCGAGGCTCTCGCAAAACGCGCGCCGAGACAGGCCGAGTTGCTCGAGACCCTGCTCGATGCGGGCGGCAACGGCGTCGAGGCGGGCGCGCTCACGGAGCTGCTGCCGAACTGGCGGCGCGCCGCGCGCGCGTTGTTCGGCAAGGGACTGATCCGGCGCGTCGAGCTGCGCTCCCCGGAATTCGACGAGACGCTCGCGCGCGAGGCCGTCCCCGGGCCAAGCTTGAACGAAGATCAGACAAAGGCCGTCGCGACGCTCCGGGGAAGCGATGCATTCGGCGCGTTTCTTATCGAGGGGGTCACGGGCAGCGGCAAGACCGAGGTCTACCTGCAGCGCATGCAGGACATCATCGAACAGGGCAAGCAGGTGCTCGTCCTCGTGCCCGAGATCGGC
>JANQGP010000255.1 GCA_028277265.1 Woeseiaceae bacterium
GCAGCGCCTCGGGCGGAATATCCTCGGCGAGCAACAACTTGATCCAGTCGAGGAGTTCGGAGGTCGACGGTTTCTTCTTCAGACCGCGCACGTCGCGAACCTTGTAGAACGCATTGAGCGCTTCGGCGAGAAGCTCCTTCTTCAGGTTCGGGAAATGGACGTTGACGATGTCCGCCATCGTGTCCTTGTCCGGGAACTTGATGTAGTGGAAGAAGCAACGGCGCAGGAACGCGTCCGGCAGTTCCTTCTCGTTGTTGCTCGTGATGACGATAATCGGCCGGTGTCTGGCCGAAACGAGCTGCTGTGTCTCGTAGACATAGAATTCCATGCGATCGAGTTCGCGCAGAAGGTCGTTGGGGAATTCGATGTCGGCCTTGTCGATCTCGTCGATGAGCAGCACCGGCTGTTCATCGGACTCGAATGCCTCCCAGATCTTGCCGCGCACGATGTAGTTCGAGATATCGTGCACGCGATCGTCACCGAGCTGGGAGTCGCGCAGACGCGCCACCGCATCGTATTCGTACAGGCCTTGCTGCGCCTTGGTCGTCGACTTGATATGCCACTCGTGCAGCGGCTTGCCGAGCGCACCGGCCACTTCGACAGCGAGCTGTGTCTTGCCGGTGCCGGGCTCGCCCTTGACGAGTATCGGCCGCTCGAGGGTAACCGCCGCGTTGACCGCCATGGTCAGGTCGTCGGTCGCGATATAGGAGCTAGTGCCCGTGAATCTGTTGTCAGCCATGCAGACGTCCGCTGAGAGAAAGTCCGGTTATTTTACAGCGACTCGGGGGTCAGCGTCAGCGTGTGCCGGGGATTGCCCGGCAGGAACGGGCTGGGCTGTCCGCGCACCCAGTCTTCATGTCCGCGAGCATAGAAGTCTGACAGCGGGTGACCGCTCTGCCCCGTCGGCATGTGCATGATGCTGTTCGTCTCGTCGCCGGGATATACGGCATAACGCTGGGATGCACCGAACGTGGGCCCCTGGGCTTTCGGCATGTCGAGATCACCGCTCAACGGATCGGCCGGCATGTCGAGGTACGCCCCGAGCAGCGGGATGCTGCCGCTGAGGGGGTGGCGAATCGATGCGGTATTGTATTCGCCCCAGCTGCGGTTGGCGAGCGTTCCGTCGAACCCGGCAAAGTACTCGGTATTCTGGCGCACGGCGGCAAGGAAAAACGCCTGCCAGCTGTCGTACCCTTTCGGCAACAGGTGCATCGGCCTCTCGGTGACGACCGACCAGAGCGGCCCTTCGAACTGGTTGGACAGGCGCAGTCGCACGTCGTCGCCGTACGCTTCCCAGGCCGGCGCCATCAGGGCATGAAACACGCGGCGTTCGACTTCGAGTCGGAATGCCCGCACGAGTCGATAACCCACCGAATCGGGTGACGCTCGCGGAATCCAGTCCGCGACCAGATCGCGGTACTCCTCGAGGTCGGGGTCGGCGGCCTCATCGAGCACGGCGAGCAACAGATCGCGCCATGGCGTCAGAAACAGCGCGCGGTCGTCGTACTGTATGGAAAGCATGTCCCGTGCCGTGAAACTGTCTTTCGCGAACAGGCCGTCGCGGATCTGACGCGCTCTCGCCCCGAGGTCGTACCCGCCGTCACCGACGATCCGCAGCGCCTCGTCGTCGGCCACGCGTGCGTTCGCCGTCCAGATGCGGCCGCTCTCCGGGTTCACCACGCGCGGATACTCGCCCGGCTCGATCCACCCTTGCCACCCATGCTCCTCGCTCCAGTCGGCAGGCAGCATCGGATCGAAGTCGGTCTTGCGCGGAATCCGTCCTGCGATCGTCCAGCCGATGTTGCCGTCCGCATCGCCCGTGACGAAGTTCTGCGGCGGCATCGAAATCGTATTCGCGATGTCGAGCGCCTCGGCCACGGACGCAGCCGACTCGACCCTCACGAGACCGAGATTGACGCCTTCGGGCTTGTGCGCGATCCAGCTGACCGCGATCTCGCCATCCGGGTACTCGACGTCATCGCGGACGGGGCCCCAGACGGTCTCGCGAATCGTGTACTCGACCGGGTCGGCGCCCTTGACGTTGATGGTCTCGACGAACACGTCGAACTCCCGGTCGCCTTCCGGAGTGCGGTAGGTACCCTCCGTCGCCCCCGGCTTCAGGAGCACCGCATCGGTCCAGTCGCCGTAACTGTTCGTGTAGCCCCAGGCAACGTGCGTATTGCTGCCGCTGATGATGAAGGGCGTACCCGGCAGCGTGACGCCCGCGAGATCGAGCTCGCCGGGAATCTCGAGGCGCGCCTGGTACCAGATGTTCGGTATCGCATGGCCGAGATGCATGTCGTTCGACACGAGCGCCCGGCCGCTGCCGGTCAACGCACCCGCAACGGCCCAGTTGTTGCTGCCACGCAGCGGATAACGACCCTGTTCGTTCGCCGGCGGGGCAATGTCGTCAACGCCGCGCAGCGACAGGACGTCGGCCGACGGAATCGGCGCGCTCGCTCGTGGCATACCCATGATCGGCGCATCCCACGGTGTACCCTGCGGGTACATCCAGGCGTAGACCTCCGCCGGCAGGACACGACGGGCGAGTCCGCGACGAATCTCGTTGTTCGCGCCGGAATCGTTGAGTTCCACGTACATCGCGTAGACGGCGAGCAGCGAATCGATCGGCAGCCATTCGCGCGGCTCGGCCCGCAGCACGAAATACTCGAACGGCCGGGCATCGAGCGACGCGAGACCGGCATTGACGCCATCGGCGTAGGCCTCCATGAGTTTGCGCTCGGCTTCGGTCGATGCGTCGTAGACGGCCTGGGCGCGCGCCCGGAAGCGATGGAATCGATAGCGTTTGTCGGCGGTTAGCGCCGCCGCCCCGACAAGCTCCGACAGTTCACCCGCCGCCTGCCGCCGGATCAGGTCCATCTGGAAGTAGCGGTCCTGGCCATGCGCGAAACCGGTTGCGAACGCGAGGTCCCTGCGATTGGCCGCCGTAATGGCCGGGATGCCGTCGCTGTCGCGCGCGATGCGGACCGGTGCATCGATTCCGGCAACGACGATCTCGCCATCGAGACGCGGCAGGCTTGCCCGCAGCACGAACCACGCGAACAGGGTTACGACGAGCACGAGTGCGGCGATGACGCCGATCGCACGCAGCAGGGTCTTATTCATGGCTTCGCGGGTGCTTTGAGAATCTTCATCGCGTTGGTGGAGCCGGACACGCCGTAGAGGTCGCCTTTCGTGAAGATGACGAGGTCTCCTCCCTCGATATGCTCGTTGGCGAGCAGCGTTGCGAAGATGTCCTCGTAGAGTTGCGCCAGATGCACCGCGTGCTCCGCCTGGATTTCGAATTCGACCGGGTACACGCCACGGTACAGAGCAACCCGTCGGCTCGTCTTCTCGTGGGGCGTCAGCGCGTAAATGGGGATATCCGAACGCACGCGCGACATCCAGCGCGCCGTCGAGCCGGACTCGGTAAGGGCGACGATTGCGTTCAGATTGAGGTGATTGGCCGTGTACATCGTCGCCATCGCGATCGCCTCGTCGACCCGTGAGAACTCCTCACGCCCACGCCGCGCCGCCGGGGTGTACGGCACGTTGAACTTCTCGGCGCCGACGCAGACCTCGGCCATGGCTTTGATCGCCTTGTTCGGATGATTGCCGACGGCCGTTTCGCCCGACAGCATGACGGCGTCGGTGCCATCAATCACCGCGTTGGCGACATCAGAGACCTCGGCTCGCGTCGGGATCGGGTTTTCGATCATCGACTCCATCATCTGCGTCGCCGTAATCACGATCTTGTGCGCCTTGCGTGTCTTTCGGATCAGGGTCTTCTGGATGCCGGTCAGGCCCGCGTAGCCCATCTCGACACCGAGATCGCCGCGCGCCACCATGACCACGTCGGACGCGGCGATGATCGAATCGATGTTCTCTACGGCTTCCGTGCGCTCGATCTTCGCGACGATCTGTCCCGTTCCTCCGGCTTCCTCGAACAGGCGCCGAGCCTCCTCGATGTCCTCGCCGCTGCGCACGAACGACACCGCCAGAAAATCGATATCGAGGTCCGCCGCAAGCTTGATGTTCTGCCGATCGACGTCTGTCAGCGCCGGCGCGGACAGTCCGCCGCCCTTGAGATTGATGCCTTTGTGGTCGGACAGAATGCCGTCGTCGATGACGGTCGTGAAGATGCGGGTTCCCTCCACGCGATCCACCTGGAGCGAGATGAGGCCATCGTTGAGCAGCAGCGTATCGCCTTCCCTGACGTCCTCGTGCAGCGTGTCGAGCGCCACACCGACGCCCTTGCGGGTGCCGTCATTCAGGCCCAGTGTGCTGTCGAGAAAGAACTCCTGCCCGGATCGCAGATGCACGCTGCCTTTCTTGAAACGCATGACACGAATCTTGGGGCCCTGCAGGTCGCCCAGCAGGCCCACGTCCCGGCCGCATTCGGCCGCTGCCTTGCGCAGTCGCCTGGCCCGCTTGCGATGGTCGTCGGCACTGCCGTGCGAGAAGTTCAGCCGGGCCACGTCGAGGCCCGATCTGATCATCTTGCGCAGGGTCTTTGGTCGCTCGGACGCCGGCCCCAGCGTCGCGACAATCTTCGTGCGTCTCAGCATGCGCGCGATTATTGCACAGCTGACTGTACATCGGTGTTACGAAATCCCGGTCGTGTCTTGGAGACGTCATATTTGGCCTCTATCCTAAGCGATCCCTTGAACTACGCCGAAAAGACCCATGCTGAACCGCCGAAGCTTCTTGAAGAGTATTGCCGCCGCCGCAACCGTTCCGTCCGCCGCAACGCTGAGCCGCACCGCGTACGCGGAAAAGTCGCCGCTGCGCTCCGACCGAAACGGCATCCTCGACCTGGCCGAAGGCCTGCGCTACACGATCGTCTCGCGTGCGGGAGACCGCATGGATGACGGCTTCCAGGTACCCATCGCGCACGACGGAATGGCGGCATTCACCGGCGAGGACGGCCGCATCATCATTGTCTGCAACCACGAAATGGACCCCAAGTGGCTGGGGGACGGGCCTTTCGGCAAGTCCTACGACAGCGTACCCGGCGACGTTCTCCGCAAGCTTTACGACTCCGGCAGCGGCCGCACACCGTCTGTGGGCGGAACGACGACGACGGTCTATGATCCGGACAGGCGCAGGACCGAAAGGCAGTTCCTGAGTCTTTGCGGCACCGAGCTCAACTGCGCGGGCGGGAAGACCCCCTGGAACACCTGGCTGACCTGCGAAGAGTGCTTCGAATCGCCGGGAACGCGGCTCGAACCGGCGCCGGCATTCACGCGCGACCGGCGCCACGGCTATGTCTTCGAGGTTTCAGCCTATGCGGACGGCCTCCAGAGGGCTGTGCCGCTGAAGGCCATGGGACGTTTCGAGCACGAGGCCTGCGCGGTCCATGAGCCGACCGGCATCATCTACATGACCGAGGATCGGCACCACAGCCTGTTCTACCGTTTCATTCCGGACGTCCCGGGCAAGCTTGCCAGGGGCGGCCGGCTGCAGGCGCTCGCCGTGGCCGGCACGCCGTCGTTGGCAACCCACAACTGGTCGTCGGACCCTGCCATCGGGCTGAACGCACCGCTCGAGACGCGCTGGATCGACATCGAGGACCCGGACCCGCTCAAGAACACGGTCCGCACCGACGGCGCCGCTCGCGGTGCCGCCATGTTCGCGCGCGGCGAGGGGCTCTGCGACGCGGGTGACCGGTTTGCGTTCACATGCACGATCGGCGGCCCGGCCCGCCTCGGCCAGGTATTCACCTACACGCCAAGCCCTTTCGAGGGAACGGATGACGAGGCCGAAGCGCCGGGACGGCTCGAGCTGATCGCCGAAGCAGGCGAGAATTCGCTCCTCCGGAATGCCGACAATCTGACGATGGCGCCCTGGGGCGACCTGATCGTCTGTGAGGACACGTCGGACCACTGCGGGCTCGTCGGTATCCGACCGGACGGCAGCCAGTACCCGATCGCCGACAACCCGTACTCGGATTCCGAGCTTGCCGGTGTGTGCTTCTCGCCGGACGGCGAGATCATGTTCGTGAATGTCCAGTACCCGGGAATGACCCTGGCCGTTACCGGGGACTGGCCGACGAGCGTCGCTTAGCGTGACCTAAAGCGACGCTCGCCGTTCGAGCATTTCCACCGCCGGCAGCTTCTTGCCCTCGACGAATTCGAGAAACGCACCGCCGCCCGTCGAGATATAGGAAATCCCGTCGCGCACGCCGTACTTGTCGATGGCGGCGAGCGTATCGCCGCCGCCGGCAACGGAGAACGCATCGCTCGCCGCGATGGCTTCCGCGAGCACGCGCGTGCCCTCGCCGAAGCGGTCAAACTCGAAAACACCCACGGGCCCGTTCCAGATGATCGTTCCCGCATCCTCGAGAATCGCCGCAAACCGGGCCGCCGTCTGCGGGCCGATATCGAGGATCATTTCGTCCGATGCGACGGCGTCGACGGGCTTCGTTGACGCTTTCGCATCCGCGGCAAACTCGTCGGCGCAGACGACGTCGTCGGGGACCGGGATGTCCGCCCGGTCGTCACGTTCCGCCGCGAGCTCGCGGGCTGTGTCGAGCATGTCGGCTTCATGCAATGACTTGCCCACATCGTGCCCTTCGGCCGCGATGAAAGTATTGGCGATTCCCCCCCCGACGATCATCGTATCGACCTTGTCCGCCAACGCGTCGAGGACGGTCAGCTTGGTCGAGACCTTGGAACCGCCGACGATCGCGACGAAGGGCCTCGCCGGGTTGTCGAGCGCCCGTGCGAGAGCATCGAGTTCCGCAGCGAGCAGCGGGCCCGCGCACGCGACCGGCGCGTGTTCGCCGACACCGTAGGTGCTGGCCTGGGCGCGATGCGCCGTGCCGAAAGCGTCCATGACGTAAACGTCGCAAAGCGCTGCCATCTTTCTCGACAGCGCCTCGTCACACTTCTTTTCACCCTCGAGGAACCGGACGTTCTCAAGCATGACGACATGACCGGGCTCGACGTCGACGCCGTCGATCCAGTCTTTCACCAGCGGCACGTCGCGATCCAGCAACTTGCCGAGATGCGTCGCCACGGGCTGCAGCGAGAACTCCTCTTCGGGCTGCCCCTCGGTCGGGCGACCGAGGTGAGATACGAGCATGACGGCGGCGTTGGCATCCAGTGCCGCCCTGACCGTCGGCAAGGCGGCCCGGATTCGCGCATCGCTGGTCACCACCCCGTCTGCGACGGGAACGTTCAGGTCTTCACGAATCAGAACGCGTTTGCCCGACAGATCGACGTCGGACATCTTGGTGATCGTCATCGCTCAACCAGCATTCATGAGCGCGACCGTCGTGTCGAGCATGCGACACGAGAAGCCCCACTCGTTGTCGTACCACGAGATGACCTTGACGCAGGTACCGTCGATAACCTTGGTCAGCGTCGAGTCGTACGTTGAAGACGCCGGGTTATGGTTGAAGTCGATCGACACGAGCGGCTCCTCGTTATATCCGAGAATGCCCTTCAACGCGCCTTCGCTGGCCGCTTTCAGGACGTCGTTGACCTCGTCGATGGACGTCGCGCGCTCTGCGACGAACGTCAGATCGACCGCCGAGACGTTGATCGTCGGCACGCGCATCGAGAAGCCGTCGAGTTTGCCGTTGAGCTCCGGCAGTACCAGGCCGACGGCCTTGGCCGCACCCGTGCTCGTCGGGATCTGTGACATCGTGCCGGAACGCGCGCGGCGCAGGTCCTTGTGGTACACGTCGGTCAGCACCTGATCGTTAGTGTAGGCGTGGATCGTCGTCATGATGCCATGCTTGACGCCGATCTTCTCATGTAGCGGCGCAACCAAAGGCGCGAGGCAATTGGTCGTGCACGACGCGTTCGAGATGACCTGGTCGGACGCCTCGAGGATACCGTCGTTGACGCCGTAAACGATCGTCTTTTCGATGCCTGCGCCGCCCGGCGCCGAGATGATGACCTTCTTCGCGCCGCCTTCGATGTGTTTGCCGGCGGTTTCCGCGGTGCGAAAGAGGCCCGTGCACTCGAAGACGACCTCGACGCCGAGTTCGCCCCACGGCAGCTTGCCGGGGTCGCGCTCGGAGAAGACTCTGATGCGATCGCCGTTGACGATAATATCGCCACCGTCAACTTCCACCGTGCCGTCGAACGGGCCGTGGGCCGTGTCGTAGCGCGTCAGGTGTGCGTTGGTTTCGGGGTCACCGAGATCGTTGAGCGCCACAACGTCAAACTCATCCGTCCGGCCGTATTCGTGTATCGCGCGAACGATGTTGCGGCCGATGCGGCCGTAGCCGTTGATACCAATCTTGATTGCCATGCTGTTACTCCAGTGATTAATTCAGCAATTCTTTTGCCACGGCCACGACGTTGTCGGTCGTGAAACCGAAATGTTCGAACAACTCGTTTGCCGGCGCCGACTCGCCGAAGCGATCGAGGCCGATGACCCGGCCCTCCGGTCCGACATAACGCCACCAGCCATCGGTGACGCCTGCTTCGACCGCAACGCGCGCCGAAACGTTCTCAGGAATAACCGATTCCCTGTACGACTTATCCTGAGCATCGAAGACGTCGGTGCTCGGCATCGACACGACTCGAACGCGGACGCCATTGTCGGTCAGCTCGTCGGCCGCATCCATTACCAGTGCAACTTCCGACCCCGTCGCGATCAGCAGAACATCCGGCGTACCGTCGCATTCCTTCAACACGTATCCGCCACGGGCAATGGCTGCGATTTGCGGGGCTGCACGTTTCTGGTGCGGCACCCCCTGGCGGGTCAGGACGAGACTGGTCGGGCCGGTCTCGTTCTCGATCGCGTATCGCCAGGCGACAGCCGTCTCGACCGTGTCGCATGGGCGCCAGACACTCATGTTCGGCATCAGGCGCAGCGAGGCCGTGTGCTCGACCGGCTGGTGCGTCGGGCCGTCCTCGCCGAGACCGATCGAATCGTGAGTGTAGACGAGTATGTTTTGCAGTTTCATTAAGGCGGCCATACGCAGCGCATTGCGCGAGTAGTCCGAGAACGTCAGGAACGTGCCGGAGTAGGGAATGAACCCGCCGTGCAGACTCAAGCCGTTGCAGATTGCGGTCATGCCGAACTCGCGCACGCCGAACCAGACGTAGTTGCCGCCGGCGTCATCGCCTGAAACCGGGACCGAGCCGTCATGCTTGGTCAGGTTCGAACCGGTCAGATCGGCCGAACCGCCCACCATCTCGGGCAGGAACGGCGCATAGGCATTCAGTGCGCGCAGCGACGCCTGGCGCGTCGCCATCTTGCCGGCCTCGCTGTCGATCTCGGCGATCGCGCTGTCGGCATGCTGACACCAGCCGCGCGGCCGCTTGCCCGCCACGCGCCTTGCGAATTCGGCGGCCAGCTCGGGATGTGCATCGTTGTACGCGGCGAAGCGCTCGTTCCAGGCGTTCTCTTCGGCGGCCCCGCGCGTCCGCCCGTCCCAGGCGTTCGCGATTTCGGCCGGAATCTTGAACGGTGCGGCCTCCCAGCCAAGCGACTTGCGGGCCGCGGCCACTTCCTCATCGCCGAGCGGCGCACCGTGCGTCGATGCGGTGCCCTGCTTGTTCGGGGCACCGGAGCCGATGACGGTCTTGCAGCAGATGATCGACGGGCGATCCGGGTCGGCAACGGCTGCGTCGATGGCAGCGGCGATCGCCACGGCGTCATGGCCATCGACATTGTCGATGACCTGCCAGCCATAGGCGTCGAAGCGCTGCGGCGTAACGTCCGTGAACCAGCCGCTGACCTCGCCGTCGATCGAGATGCTGTTGTCGTCGTAGAAGCAAATCAGTTTGCCGAGCTTGAGCGTGCCGGCAAGCGAGCAGGCTTCGTGTGAAATGCCCTCCATCAGGCAGCCGTCGCCGAGAAAGACCCAGGTCCTGTGATCGACGATCTCGTGTCCCGGCTGGTTGAAGCGGGCCGCAAGCATCCTCTCGGCCATGGCCATGCCGACGGCATTGGCGACACCCTGCCCCAGCGGGCCCGTGGTCGTCTCGACGGGGCCGCCCGCCTCGTATTCCGGGTGTCCGGCCGTCCGGTAGCCCAGCTGGCGGAAGTTCCGGAGTTCCTCGATCGGGAAATCCGCGTAGCCGGTCAGGTGCAGCAGGCTGTAAAGCAGCATCGAGCCGTGGCCGTTCGAGAGCACGAAACGGTCGCGGTCGGCCCAGCCCGGATTGCCGGGATTGTGTTTGAGATAGTCGCGCCAGAGCACTTCGGCAATGTCCGCCATGCCCATCGGGGCACCGGGATGACCGGAATTGGCGGCCTGTACGGCATCCATGGCAAGGGCTCGGATCGCATTGGCGAGATCGCGCCGGGCAGGATGGCCGGCGGTGGCAGCTTCTTGTGACATCGGACCTGTTCTTTGGCCTGGGGGCCTTTCTTTTGAGGAATAGATCGCCTTGGCGAGGCGCGCATTTTCGCTGTTATAGGGAGCCGCATCAAGGGTACAATGCGCGCCCCTAGTTTCCAGCAAAGACCTGAAAATCATGAGTGACGCGTTCCTATTCACCTCGGAGTCCGTATCCGAGGGGCATCCTGACAAAATCGCCGATCAGATCTCCGACGCCATCCTCGATGCGATCATCGCCGAGGACCCGAAAGCCCGCGTCGCGTGCGAGACGATGGTCAAGACCGGCGTGGCCATCGTTGCCGGCGAGATCACCACGTCGGCCTGGGTCGATATCGAGGACATCGTTCGAGCAACGGTACTCGAAATCGGCTACAACTCGTCTTCGATGGGCTTCGATGGCGCCTCGTGCTCGGTACTGAATGCCATCGGCAAGCAGTCGCCCGACATCGCCATGGGTGTCGATCGCGATTCGGCCGAGAAGCAGGGTGCCGGTGACCAGGGGCTGATGTTCGGCTACGCCACCAACGAGACCGACGTACTGATGCCGGCGCCTATCACGTTTTCACACCGGTTGGTCAGGCGCCAGGCCGAGGTCCGCAAGAGCGGCACGCTGCCCTACCTGCGTCCGGATGCGAAGAGTCAGGTCACGTTCGTTTACGAGAACGACAAGCCGGTTGCGATCGACGCGGTCGTTCTGTCGTCGCAACACGACCCGGACGTCACGATGGAGGATCTGCGTGAAGGCGTCATGGAGGAAATCATCAAGCCGATCCTCCCGGCCGAACTCCTGAGCGACAGAACCAAATACCACATCAACCCCACGGGCCGTTTCGAGATCGGCGGACCGATGGGTGACTGCGGCCTGACCGGCCGCAAGATCATCGTCGATACCTATGGCGGCTCGGCCCGCCATGGCGGCGGCGCATTCTCAGGCAAGGACCCGTCCAAAGTGGACCGCTCGGCAGCCTACGCGGCACGTTATGTCGCGAAGAACATCGTCGCGGCTGGTCTCGCCGATCGCTGCGAGATCCAGGTGTCCTACGCGATCGGTGTCGCGGAGCCGACGTCAATCTCGGTACGCACGTTCGGCACCGGGAAAATTTCTGATACAAAAATGACGGAACTGATCCGTCAACACTTCGATCTGACGCCGTATGGCATCCTGTCGATGCTCGACCTGATCCGCCCGATCTACAAGCAGACCGCTGCCTACGGACATTTCGGCCGGGAAGACGTCGACTTCAGCTGGGAGCGCACCGACAAGGCCGAGGCACTGAAGGAAACCACCAAATAGGGTACCGGACACCATATTTCCCACGTATGGTGTCCGGTATCGTTCCACCCGGGCGAAATATGGTGTCCGGTACCTTATTTCAGGAGAAGCACCATGAGCAGCAGAGCTGTTGCCATCGATCAGAACGATTACAAGGTCGCCGACATTGCGCTCGCCGACTTCGGTCGCAGAGAAATCGCGATCGCAGAAACCGAAATGCCGGGCCTCATGGCCATCCGCGAGGAATACAGGGACCAGAAGCCGCTAGCGGGCGTCCGCCTGACGGGCTGCCTCCATATGACCATCCAGACGGCCGTGTTGATCGAGACGCTCGCCGAGTTGGGGGCCGAAATCCGCTGGTCCTCGTGCAACATATTCTCCACCCAGGACCATGCTGCCGCAGCGATCGCCGCTGCCGGCATCCCGGTGTTCGCCTGGAAGGGCGAAACCGAGGAGGAGTACTGGTGGTGCGTCGAGCAGACGATCAAGGGCCCCGATGGCTGGGAGCCGAACATGATCCTCGACGATGGCGGCGACCTGACCCAGGTGCTGCACGACAAGCACCCGGAGATCATGAAGAACGTGAAAGGCTTGTCGGAAGAGACGACGACCGGCGTCAAGCGGCTCTACGAGATGATGAAGGATGGCTCGCTTGCCTGCCCTGCGTTCAACGTCAACGACTCGGTCACGAAGTCGAAGTTCGACAACCTGTACGGTTGTCGCGAGTCGCTTGTCGATGCCATCAAGCGGGCGACGGACGTCATGATTGCCGGCAAAGTCGCCGTCGTCTGTGGTTACGGCGACGTCGGCAAGGGATCTGCGCAGTCGCTGCGCGGCCTCGGCGCCACCGTCTGGATTACCGAGATCGATCCGATCTGTGCGCTGCAGGCGGCGATGGAAGGCTACCGCGTCGTCGAACTCGACGATGTCATCGACAAGGTCGACATTGTCGTTACGGCGACAGGCAACTACCACATCGTCAGTGGCCCGCAAATGGAGCGAATGCGCGACCAGGCGATCGTCTGCAACATCGGTCACTTCGACAATGAAATCGACGTTGCCTACCTGAAACGGTATGAGTGGGAGAACATCAAGCCGCAGGTCGATCACGTCATCTTCCCGGACGGCAAGCGCATCATCCTGCTCGCCGAAGGACGCCTCGTGAATCTCGGTTGCGGTACCGGGCACCCGAGCTTCGTCATGTCGAACTCGTTCACGAACCAGGTGCTCGCGCAGATCGAGCTCTGGCAGAACGGCGACCAGTACGGAAACGAGGTCTACGTGCTGCCTAAGCACCTCGACGAGAAGGTGGCTCGCTTGCACCTCGATCGTATCGGTGCGAAGGTCACGACACTGACCGACGAGCAGGCGAAGTACATCGGCGTCGACAAGAACGGCCCATACAAGCCAGAGCACTATCGTTACTAGGAACTGCGCCTATTCAAGCGACCGCGGAAGGTGACATCGACGGGATAAGGGTCCTCCACGTAACGGACCCCCACCTGTTCGCCGACCTCAACGGCGAGCTGCGTGGCACCGTTACCGCGGAATCCCTGCAGCGCGTACTCGATCACTACGGCGCCGGTGACTGGCGCGCCGAGCGCGTGCTGGTCACGGGCGATATCATCCAGGACGATACGGCTGAAGCTTACGGTCGCTTCCGCGACCTGATGCTCCCGCTGAACCTGCGCATGCATTGCATTCCAGGCAATCACGATGTCCGGGACCTGATGCGCGAGGTCTGCGTCCGTCCACCCTTTTCCTACTGCGCTTACGAGGAAATCCGGGACTGGTTGCTGGTCGGGATCGACAGCTGCGTCAGGAACGACGCAGGCGGGCGCATCGGCGACGAAGAACTCGACCGCCTTACCGACATCATCGTGCGCAGCCCGGCGAAGCACGTGCTCGTGTTCCTGCATCATCCGCCTGTTCCGATGGGCAGCAAGTGGCTGGACACGGTCGGCCTCAGGAACGGCAGTGAATTCCTCGAGCGCCTGCGCACCCTGAAACGCGTCCGCGCCGCCGTATTCGGGCATGTGCACCAGGAGTACGACCGCGAGCACGCAGGCGTCCGGATCATTGCCACGCCATCGACGTGCCGGCAGTTCAAGCCCCTTTCCGATACGTTCGCCGTCGACGACAAGCCACCGGCCTATCGCCGGCTGGTCCTCAATGACGACGGCAGTATCGATACCGAGACCGTCTGGGTATCTACATGAGAATCCTGCTGCTGTTGTTGACCGTTCTGGCCGCTCCGGCTTTCGCCGACGGCCACCCCGTCACGATGTGGCGCATCGACGGCGCGACCAACTCCGTTTACCTGCTCGGCTCGATTCACCTGTTGCGTGAACAGGATCACCCGCTGCCCGCCGTGATCGACACCGCCTATGAGGATGCCGAGGTCCTCGTCATGGAACTCGACATGGACGACCTGGACCCGGTGTCTACCCAGGCCGCGTTCAATCGCGCAGGCGTCCTGCGCGACGGCCGGACGCTGAAAGACCTCATGGGGGACAAGCTGTACGCCGAGGCGGAGAGCGCAGCGCAGGCCGTCGACATCCCGATCGAGCTGCTGGCACAGAGCGAGCCCTGGCTCGCCGCGATGACCGTCGAGCTCATGGCCTTGTACCGCATCGGTTTCAACCCTGTGTACGGCGTCGAGCTGACGATGACGGCACGGGCGACGCGCGACGGCAAACCGATCGAAGGCCTCGAAACCGTCGATGAGCAGCTGTCGTTCCTCGACGGCCTGCCGCTCGACGTGCAGAACGAGATGCTGTTGCAGACGCTGCGGGAGAGCGCCGGTCTGCGCGAGCACATCGACGAGCTGATTCGGGCGTGGCGGCACGGCGACATCGCGACCCTCGACGAGGGTCTGCTCGAATCGATCGCCGAGGAATCGGAACTCCACGATGTCCTGATCGTCCAGCGCAACCGACGCTGGGTCGACGCCATCCTCGAATGGCTCGACGACGATCAGGACTATCTCGTGATCGTCGGCGCGCTGCATCTCGTCGGCGACGACGGCGTACCGACACTGCTCGAGCGGCGCGGTATCGGTATTCACCAGTTGAGCGAGCCCGCGGCGGTCCGGTAGCATCCCGGCTCTGCAGGAGTATCAATTATGAGTCTTTTTTCCGAGGCTCGCGAGGTTATCGCGGGCGGCGTCAATTCACCCGTTCGCGCATTCGCCGGCGTCGGCGGCGAACCCGTCTTCTTCAGGAGTGCCAAGGGCAGCCGCTTCGTCGCCGAAGACGGCCGCGAGTTCATCGACTATGTCGGCTCGTGGGGGCCGATGATTCTCGGGCACGCCCATCCCGCGGTTATCGACGCCGTCGTCGCGACCGCGCGCGATGGCCTGAGTTTCGGCGCACCCTGCGTGCTCGAGACGCGTCTCGCGGCAAAGGTCTGCGAGATGATGCCCGCGGTCGGGAAGGTCCGCATGGTGAGTTCGGGCACCGAGGCAACGATGAGCGCGATTCGCCTTGCCCGCGGCCACACCGGTCGAGACAAGATCGTCAAGTTCGAGGGCTGCTATCACGGCCACTCGGATTCATTGCTGATCAAGGCGGGTTCGGGCGCGCTGACGCTGGGCGTGCCGAGTTCCCCGGGCGTGCCGGCCGGACTTGCCGAGCACACGATCACACTGTCCTTCAACGACGTCGAAGGCGTCAGGGCCGCGTTTGCCGAACTCGGCGACCAGATCGCCTGCGTGATCGTGGAACCGATTGCGGGCAACATGAACATGGTGCCGCCTGTCGACGGTTTCCTCGAGACCCTGCGCGAGGAATGCACGCGGGCCGGCGCGCTGCTGATCTTCGATGAGGTCATGACGGGCTTTCGCGTTGCCCGGGGCGGCGCACAATCGGTGTTCGGTATCGAACCGGACATCACGACACTCGGTAAGGTCATCGGCGGCGGCATGCCGGCGGCGGCTTACTGCGGTCCCGCCGACGTCATGGCGAGCATCGCACCCGACGGCCCGGTCTACCAGGCCGGCACGCTGTCGGGCAACCCGGTTGCAATGGCAGCCGGCCTGAAGACACTCGAGCTGATCGACGAAGAGGACTTCTGGTCGTCCCTGTCCGCGAAGACGAGCAAACTCGTCGACGGCCTGTCATCGGCGGCCGCCGACGCCGGAATCCCGGTCTCGGTCGAGTGCGAGGGAGGCATGTTCGGTCTCGTCTTCACCGACGCAGGCCCGGTCCGCAGTTTTGCTCAGGTCGCCGCTGCGGATACCGAGCGGTTCAAGGCGTTTTTTCACGGCATGCTGGCCGAGGGCATTTACCTCGCGCCGTCGGCTTTCGAGGCAGGCTTCGTTTCGGCGGCCCACAGCGACGAGGATCTCGACGAGACCATCGCCGCTGCGGCCAGGGTCTTCAGCAATCTCTAGACGCTAGAAGCGCCAGATCAGCCCGGCCGAGAGCGTTCTCTCGGCACCGTAGAGCCGCGCACCGACAGGTATGTCCGAGCCATTGGCCCGGTTGATGCCGGCCACGTGATCCTGGTAGGCCTTGTCCAGCAGGTTGTCGAGACGAGCCTCGACCCTCAGAACTTCGAGCGGTTGCCAGCTGACGACCGCATTGACGAGCGCATAGCCCGGCGTTCGCTGCTCGCCGTTGTAGATCGACACCTTGTCCTGCTTTGCGTAAGCAACGAGCTCGGCCGCGGCCGACACGCGGTCCGTGTCCCATGTCAGTCCGATACTGGCGTTGGGCGGCGCCAGGCGGTAGAGGTTGTCGCTGACATCCGTTCGCTTGCCGCGTGCCCAGGACGCGATGCCATCCATGTACCAGTCGCCGCCGAGTTCGAGTTTCCATGCGAGGTCAATGCCGTATATCTCGGCATCGACGTTCGCAAACTCCAGAGCCGGGTTACCGGACATCATCTGTGACACCGCGTTCGCGAGACCGTTGCTCGACGGGACGCCCTGGATGTAGCCGTCGACGCGACGGTAGAAAACCTGGGGCGAGACCGTTACGCGACCGACCGCCGCGCCGAAGCCAAGGACGATTTCGTTCGAACGCTCCTCGTCGAGTCCGAGCCCGCCTACGTATGACCGTCCGTCCGCGAGCCCGCCCGTTGCCTGCAACGGCAGCCACAGATAGAGCTCCTGATAGGACGGCGCGCGCGTTTTGCTGCCGAACTCGAGGCGCCATTCCGCCTCCGGCCCGATACGCCGCCGGTACTTGGCAACGGCATCCACCGACGTCCAGTCGAGGTCGCGGTCCGCGGCATTGAAGGCATCGCCGAGAGCCGCGACGTTGGCCGCCATCATACCCATCATGCCCGCTGCGCCGACCGTTCCGGAACCGGCGTCGACGCGCTTGACGCGCAGTCCGAGTTCGATATCGCTGTCCTGTCCGACCCGCTGCCACTCGGCAAAGACGGACGCAACGTCCCGTTCGATACCGACGAAGTTGTCGACGCGAAATGCGCTGTTGTTCGGGTTGGTAATCGTCGCACTGTGCTCTGCGCTGCGCAGGTCGGCCCCTACACTGAACTCGCCGCTATCCGACTTGCGTATCGCGCCGAGCCTCAACTCGACACCGGATCCGGTCGTGAAGTTCTGCCGTTGCATCGGTGGCATCGGGGCCTCGCGCAGACCGAAATTGTCCATCAGGTGTTCGACATCGTTCCAGCCGACACGCCCCTCGACGGACCAGCCGCGGCCGACATCGAGAGCGACCTGAAGGCCCGCCAACTCCGTGTCGATGAAGCGGATGTCCATTGGCAAGGCGGGCGTTCCGGTTTCGTCGGTATCGAGGCGGCCGGCGAACACCAGGACCGACGCGGCGTCGCCGCTGAAAGCATAACTGAGATCGGCGCGCTCGCGATGCAGCCTCGATGGCCAAACGGTTCCGGCCGGCGTGTCGATGTCATCGCCGTCGTCGACTTCGGCAACCAGCGACAGCTTGTGCCGCTCGCCGGAGAGCGTCGCGCGCGCGGCAGTCGTACTGACGTCGCCGTTGGCCGAGAACCGCGTGCCTGCGAAACCGGACAACGACGTCCCTTTGTCGCTGAATTCGCCCCGCGACAAGCGCGCGGCGACGTGTCCGCCGATCGACTCGGGTGCCAGCGACACGCCGGGTATGCCGCGCGTCACGACGAGTTCGTCCGTGATCATGGGTGATACATAAGACAGGGGTGTGTCCATGGCGTTGGGACCGCCCGAGACGACGCCGAGATGATCGATGACCACCGAGATGCGATCGCCGTACATACCGCGGTACTGGGCGATCCCCGTCACGGGGCCATTCGCATTGACGTTGGCGCCCGGTATGTCCTTGAGGGCCGTCGCCGTATCGACCAATATCTCGCGATCGACCTCGATGGCCACGAGACTCGTTGCTGCTGACCGACCGACGACAACCACTTCGTCAAGATCGTCGGGATCCTCGTCTGCCGGCTGTTGCGCGCCACCAATGGCGGGCACCGCCAGCGCGGCCAGAACGACCGCTGAATAGAGTGATTTCACTGATTGCTCCTGAAAAGCGCGGACCCGGAGTCCGCTGGATGTTGTATGCGGGGCTTCTCAGGCAGGTGGGGAACGGCAACGGTGATGAAACGACGCGCGCCAGGCGCCCGGTAGGCTCGACGGCGCGGTGAACACGGCGGGCTCGGGTGCGACGACCGTCGAGCTCTCGACGTCGACGGCCATCGCCGGGGCCAGCATGTGCCCGATCGGGCAGGACTCCGGAGGGGCGGCGTCTTCGTCACCGTGGTGATGATGGTGCCCGCCTCCTCCCAGCACGTGCAGGATCTCCGCCGGCAACCCTTCGGGGCACAGCTCGTACAGCAAGCCGCTGCCTGCCGGCGCGGGCATATAGCCGAGCGGCGTCAATGCGCGCACTCCCAGCATCGCGAGCGCGAAGATTAGAAGCAGTTGGCGAAGCCCCGGACTCATGGATCGCATCGTGACATCGGGCAGGGACACTGGCTATGGGTAAAAACCCTACCTCTTACCTGTGCAGCGTCTCGTCGACGTAGCGCAGGCACCGGAGGACGTCCTCGCTCTCGAGACAGGCCTGCTTGTGCACGAGATCGACCGGGAGTACCTCGACGAAACGGTACGCGACCCAGGCAGCGTCGTCGTAGCGCCGATCGAGATCGTCGTAAAGGCGGCCGAGATCGTCGATGATGCTGGCGAGGATCTCGGACAGCACGCGGAAATCGGACGGCAGCGGCATCGTTTCGACGTCCGGCAGCAACTCGACGTCCCCGACGTTGAGCCCGTCGTCCTGCCGCTCTGCAGACAATAAACGGAAGCGTTGCGTACCAACGGCCGTAATGCCGAGCAACCCGTCGCTGCCCCTGTACCAGTCGACGATTCTCGCCAGGGTCCCGACTTCGTGTGTGGTTGCCGGTCCGGCTTCCTGCCCCTCCCGAATCAACAATACGCCGAAAGGCACGTCGTTCTTGAGGCAGTCGCTGATCATGTCGAGGTACCGCGCTTCGAAGATCCTGAGAGGCAACGGGCCGCCCGGAAACAACACGGTATTCAGTGGGAAGAGTGGGACTCGCATGATCCCGATTATAGAAGCTGCCGTGAGCCTAGGCTCAGGTACTGCGCGTTCGTTGCAGGAGCGCGGTGAGCGTCTGACGTGCGGAACCGAAGCCGCCATTGCTCATGAAGATGATCTGGTCACCACTCAGCACCCGCGTCGACATGTCGTTGACGAGCCGGTCATAGTCGTCGAACGTGCGCAAACGTCCGCCGAGGCTCTCCAGACTCGCATCGAAATCATCGCTCATGCCGTCAGGTCGATACATCCAGATCAGGTCGGCCCCGGACAGTGAATCCGCAAGCTGATCATTGTGCACGCCGAGCTTCATCGTATTCGAACGCGGCTCGATAGCGACGATCACGCGATGCCCCGGATAGCGCTTGTGCATTGACCTGATCGACCTGGCGATGGCTGTCGGATGATGCGCAAAGTCGTCGTAGATCGCGATATCGGCCACCGTCGCGGTTCGTTCCATGCGCCGTTTTACGCCTTCGAAACGCGACAAAGCATCCACGGCCTTCTCGAGCGACACCCCGGCCGATGCGGCGGCGGCGACGGCGGCGAGCGCATTCTCGAGATTGTACGATCCGCCGATGCGCCAGCGTGTTTCGGCCGCGCGGTTGCCGGGACCGCGCATGCTGATGTGGCGCTCGACCTTGTCGCCAAAACGCGCGATCCAGTCCGTATCGTCGCCCGTGCCGAACGTCTCGACCGGCGTCCAGCAGCCCTGCTCGATCAGCCGCCCGAGGTTTTCGTCCCTGCCGTTCATGACGATGCGGCCGCCCCCGGGGACGGTGCGCAGCAACTGGTGGAACTGCCAGAGGATCGCGTCCATGTCGGCGTAGATGTCGGCATGGTCGTATTCGAGGTTGTTCAGGATCAACGTGCGCGGCCGGTAGTGCACGAACTTGGCGCGCTTGTCGAAGAAGGCGGTGTCGTATTCGTCGGCCTCGACGACGAAGTACGGCGACTCGCCGAAGCGTGCCGTCTCGTCGAAATTCGCGGGGATGCCGCCGATCAGGAAGCCGGGCGCGTGCCCCGCGTCCTCGAGAATCCATGCCAGCATGCTTGCGGTCGTCGTCTTGCCATGCGTTCCGGCGACCGCGAAAACATGCCGGTCGTTGAGTACGTTCTCGGCGAGCCATCGCGGACCCGATGTGTACGGCATGCCGCGA
>JANQGP010000274.1 GCA_028277265.1 Woeseiaceae bacterium
TCTCCCCTCGACATTCCTTCGATGCGAAGGTTGTTGATGTGATCGACGAGCACAATGCCGTTATTCACGACAACCCCGATCAGTATCATGATGCCGATCATTGCCATGAACGAGAACGTGGTCCCGGTTGCCGCGAAGAACAGAAACACCCCGAAGATCGAAAACACGATCGAGCCGAGGATGATCGAGAAAGGAAGGAGCAACGACTCGAAAAGCGCGGCCATGACAAGAAATATGCATGCGACGCCAAGCAACATGTTCGTTGTCATCGTTGCCTGCGTTTCGTCGTTGCGCTCGAATCCCCGACCGAATTTCCAGGAATACCCGGGCGGCAATTCGAACTGATCCATCAGTTTCGACACCGGCTCGCGCACGTCCTCCATCGTGGATTCACCCGACATGGACGCCGTGACCATGACCGATGTCTGGCGGTCCGTGCGCTGGATGGTTTCCGGTGATCGTCCGATCGACAACTCCGAGACGCTGCCCAGCGGGATGCGGCGACCGTCCGGCGTAAACAGCGGCAGGTCGTTCAGCTGTTCGACACTCTGTCGATCGTTTTCTCGGAACGCGAGGCGTACGGCGACTTCACCGAATTCCCCGCGGAATTCGCGCAGGTTCTCGCCGCGCATGGCGATGCTGATCATCTGGGCAATGTCCTGTGCCGTGAGCCCCTGCGATGCGGCCCGCTCGCGATCGATCAGAACGCGAATCTCCTGATCGCCAGACTCGGCGTCGGTCCGCACGTCCTTGAGTCCTTCGACAGAGGACAGTATCCGGACGACTTCTTCGCCCACCTCGTTGAGCACTTCGGTGGAGTCACCGCTGATCTGCAGGCTGAATCCTTCGCCACCGCCTTGCTGTTCCCAGTTGAAGCTCGGGCTGCCTATGGCTATGAGGGGCAGGTCGGCCTCGATCAGTTCGATGACCTCTTTGGTCGATAACGTCGCTTCGGACTCGTCCGTCAGCAGCAGCGTCGACATGGCGAAGTCCTGCTGGTAGTAGGAATACACCGACTCGATATTGAACTCTTCCTGGCGGGAGAACAGGTAGTTCTCGATTCTGTCGACGGCGGCTTCAACGGTTTCGACGGAGTGTTGCCCCTCGATGTGGTAAGGCATCTCCAGGCGGCGGCCCGAATCCTGCGGCCACATGTCGACTTTGACCAGGCCCAGCGCCATCGGGAGTATGCCGATGACGCAGACGATGACGATCCCGAGCCCGGCCCACCTCGGGTGTTCGACGACCCAGGCGAGGCTGCGCTCGTAGCGCCGGGTCAACCGCGTGATCATGGCGCCCGCCTTGGGTTCGGGAGGCGCCGGAAGGCGCGCGGCAAGCATCGGTACGAGGGTCTGCGCGATCAGAAGCGATGCGATAAGGGCTACGATGATCGTTACCGCGACATGAGTGAGGAAGACCATGACGTCCGAGCGTTCGCCGACGATCATCGGCGCGAACACGATAATCGTCGTCGCCGTGCCGGCCAGCACGGCGATGCCCACTTCGCGGACACCCTTCAGGGTCGCCTCGAACGGCTTGCCTTTTCCGGCAAGCCGATAGCGAAAGATACTTTCGGTGATGACGACGGCATTGTCGACCAGCATGCCGACCGCCAGCATGAGCCCCATCATCGAGAGAATGTTGAGGGACAGGCCGGCGAAATACATGGCGCCCAGCGTGATGAGCAGCGAAAAGGGTACCGACGCGGTCACGATCAGGGTGGTCGATACCTGGCGCAGGAACAAATAGAGTACGACGATTGCGAGCAGCCCGCCGACCAACCCCGCGTTCAGGAGGTCGGACAGCGAACCCCGAACGCTCTCGCCCTGGTTGTCGAGCGGAAAGATGTTGATGCCGCGCATCTGGGGCAGTTTCCCGATCTCCTCGACTTCCGCGATGACCGCATCGGTTACCGCAACCAGGTTCGCCCCTGTCGTCTTGCTGATCGCGACACCGATCGCGTAGCTCCGGTCCAGGTGGCGGCCGTAGTTCCGCTCGGGGGTGATCAGATCGACCTCGGCGACATCCGCCAGCCGAAGTCCTTCGGCATTGATGACCAGATCCCGAATCTGCTCGACCGATGTGAATTCGCCGCTCGGGCGCACGCTCAATCGTTGGTCGCCGGCCGTCAGTTTGCCGGCGCTGACGGCGAAGTTGCTGCTGATCAGCAGGTCGCGCAGTTCGGCGACGTCGATGCCGTAGGCGGCAAGCGCGCTCGCGCGCAGGAGAATGCGGATCTCCCGCGGGTCGACGCCTTGTAACTGCACGCGGGACACGCCGTCGATACGTTCAAGACGGCGCTTGAGCAATCGGTCGAGCAGATCGTAGCTGTCCGCGAGATCGCGGTCGCTCGAAATACGGAGCTGCAGAACGGGCTGGTCCGCCAGCGATCCGGTGAACACGAACACCCGCCTGACGTCTTCCGGCAGCGTGTGACGTATGGCATCGATCTTGGCCCGCGCCTCGATCCCCTTGGCCCCCATGCTTTCGTCCCAGTCGAACTCCAGCTGCACCTGCGCACGGTTCTCACTGGACCAGGATCGCATGCGCTTCAAACCGGACAGCGTCGCCAGGGCCTCTTCGATGGGCCGTGTGATCTGCCGCTCGACCTCTTCCGGCGTCGAACCGTCGTAAGGTATCTCGACGTAAATGCCCGGCCACTCGATGTCGGGGAACTTCTCGAGCGGCAACAGCCGGGATGCGATGAGGCCGACCAGGGCGAGCGCGACGAAAACGACGACGGTGGTTACGGGCCTCCTGAGCGCCAGTTCGGTGTGTTTCATGCGCGCGACTCCGCGACCGCCGCGTCGACGACGGGTCCACGCTTGCGATCCATGAGTGAGTAGACGACGGGAATGACCAGTAACGTAAGAAGCGTCGAAACCAGCAGGCCGCCGATTACGGTGATCGCCATCGGCGAACGGACCTCCGACCCCTCGCCGAACCCGATCGCCATGGGCAACAGGCCCAGTGCCGTCGTCAGCGATGTCATCAGAATCGGACGAAGCCTGGCTTCACCGGCTTCCATGATCGCATCGAAACGTGCTTTGCCCTGGGCGCGCAGCTGGTTGATCAGGTCCACGAGCACGATCGCGTTATTGACGACGATGCCCGCGAGCATGATGACGCCGATAAGCGCCACTATGTTGATCGTAGTACCCGTGACGAACAGGCCGAGCACGGCGCCGACAAGCGCGAGCGGGATCGTAAACAGGATTACGAACGGGTGGATCAGCGACTCGAACTGCGACGCCATGACGAGATAGACCAGGAATATGGCGAGCGCGAGGGCAAACTGCATCGATCGGAACGATTCCGTCATCTCCTCGCTTTGGCCCGAGACGAGGGCGGTAACGCCCTCCGGCATCGGGATCTGACTCACGATTCTCTCGGCTTCCAACGCGGCAGCGCCGAGATCCCCGTAGGCGACGTTGGTTTCGATCACGGCGACGCGCT
The DNA here is from genome assembly GCA_028277265.1 of Woeseiaceae bacterium. Lineage (GTDB taxonomy): Bacteria > Pseudomonadota > Gammaproteobacteria > Steroidobacterales > Woeseiaceae > UBA1847. Next base: position 3,457 of record JANQGP010000274.1, read on the forward strand.
GCTGTGCAACGCGGCGGATTTCTGCCGGACCTTCGGTGATTACCACCTCTGCCACGGCGTCCAGCGTCACCGGGCGTTCGGATGACGGGTTCACGATGAGGGACCGAATTTCCGCGACGCTCGACTCGCGCGTGTCGATGCTGCGCACGAGTACGTCGATCTTGCGATCGCGCCACGTGTAGCGCGTCGCGAGTTCGCCGCGAACGTTGGCGACGACCCGATCGGCAATGTCCCTGACCGCAAGGCCGAGTTTTGCCGCGCGTTCCTGATCGAAAATGATCTGTATCTCGGGAATACCGCGCTCGACGGTCGACCGGATATCGGCGAAACGGTCCGATGCGGCAAGCGCCGCTTCGATCTCGCGAGCGGCCCGGGCGATCTGATCGAGGTCGTAGCCGGAAATCTCGAGAGACAGGGGGCTTGCAAACGACATGAGCGACGGCCGGGAGAACTCGTATTGCACGCCCGGGAGGCGCGACAGCTCGGCGCGCATTGCATCCATCGCCGCTTCTTCATCCGCACGACTGGCGCCTGATGCCAGGGAGACACTCAACGTGCCGGTATTGTCGCCCGCGTCCACAGGATTCGCGTCGAGTCGATTGCCGGTCCCGGCGACGGAGTAGTCGAGCACAATGGAGTCAATCCCGTCCGCGACTCGCTGCGCGGCGCGTATGGCGCGATCGGTCTCCTCGAGCGGTGCGCCGGGCGGAAGCCTGAGGTCCACGTTGAACTCACCTTGCGAGAGCTGCGGTATCAACTCCGTGCCGAGCCGCGGCACCAGCGACATCGTCGCCGCGAAGATTGCCACGGCGGCGAGAACGACGGTGGGGCGGTGATGAAGCGACCAGCTGAGCATCGCGGGATAGACGGCTGCGATCGCCCGGTAAAGCGACTGGAACGACCAGGTGACCGGTGTCAGCAGGAGCCGGAGCGCCTCGCCGGCCCAGCGGAATGCAAACCGGAACAGCCGGACGATTCCGACCACCACGGCGTTGAACAACCAGCTGATGAAACCGAGGATGCGTTTGATCACCCGGAGCACGGCGTTCTCCGGCTCCCAGGGAGGGGCCGGCTCGGCGTTCTCGTAGCCGTAGCGGCTTCCTATGCTCAGGGCGGACAGCATCGGGATGAGGGTCAGCGCCACGATGAGCGAGAACACCAGCGCGAAAGTCACGGTGAGGGCCTGGTCGCCAAAGAGCTGCCCGGCAATACCGGAAATGAAAACCATCGGAAAGAACACGGCAATCGTCGTCAACGTGGCCGCAAATACCGCGGATGCGACCTCGGCGGTGCCGTTGACAGCCGCCTCGGCGACGCCCTGACCCTGCTCCTTCTTTCGCACGATGTTCTCGAGAACCACGATCGAGTTGTCGACCAGCATGCCGACCGCCAGCGCGATGCCGCCAAGCGACATGATGTTCAGTGAGACCCCGTTGAGGTACATCAGCAGGAACGTGCCGATGACGGAGACCGGTATGGCGACGCCGACGATTGTCGTCGCGCGAGAGTCGCTCAGAAAGCCGAACAGAACGATGACCGCGATGATGCCGCCGATGACGGCAGCTGCCTTTACGTCGTCGACGGCCGACGATATGAACCGCGATTGATCGTAAATCGTTGTCAGCTCGATGCCGTCGCTGGAAAGCTCTTCGCGCAAAGACTCGAGGCGCCGCTGCATCCGGTCTGCGACCTGGACGGTGTTCGCATCGCCCTCCTTGTAGACGGCCAGCTCCACGGATTCGAGGCCATCGACTCGTGTGATCGCCTCTCGTTCCTTGTAGCCGCGCTCGACAACGGCGACATCGCGCAGGTAGACAGGCTGTTCCGATACGTAGGCGACAATGGCGTCACGGAATTCGCTGACGGACTGGAATTCGTTCAATGTGCGTACCAGGAACCGCTGGTCACCTTCTTCGAGCCGGCCGCCCGACAGGTTGACGTTTTCGGCCCGTATACGGCTCGCAATCTGGTCGATGCTGACGCCCAGCTGCGAGAGCCGCTGCTGGTCCACGCGAATCTGGATTTCATCCTCGAGTCCGCCGCTGACCTTGACGGCCGCCGTGCCTTCCACAGCCTCGAGCGTGTTCTTGATCCGGTCTTCGGCCAGGCGCCGGAGCGCCTTGAGCGCAGCCTCCGTGCTCGCGTCTTCGTCGTAGCGGAGGGCGAGCCGCATCATCGGTTCGCTGGAGGGGTCGAAACGCAGGAGGAGGGGGCGGGCGGCCTCCAGAGGCAGTAACAGGATGTCGAGTTTTTCGCGCACCTCGACGGCCGCAACGTCCATGTCCGTGCCCCAGAGAAATTCCAGCGTGACGTCGGACTGACCGGAACGCGATACCGAGCGCACGAGCCGGACGTTGCGGATGACGCCGACCGCTTCCTCGATGGGCTTGGTCAGAAGGCTCTCGACTTCGACCGGCGCCGCCCCGGTCAGCTCCGTACGTATCGTCAGCGTCGGGTACGAAATGTCGGGCAACAGGTTGAGATCGAGGCGCGACAGCGACACGGAACCGAACAGCGCTATCGCGACGGTGAACATCATGATCGTGACGCGGCGGTGCGTCGCTATTTCAATCAGTCGCCGCATCGACACTCTCCTCCGCATTGCCGCCTTCCGCCAAGCCGCTATCCGCCAGGCTGGCTTCCGCATCGATGACCGTGACCGGAGAATCGGGCTGGAGCCCGACCTGGCCTACCGTGATGACGTCGTCGCCGTCATCGATGCCGCTCGAGATTTCCACCATGCCACGGTTGCTGAACCCCGTTTCGACAACGCGCCGAACGGCGATCCCGTCTTCGACAACGAACACGCTGGTTTCCCCGAGGTCCTCGACGATCGCGCTGCGCGGAACCTGCAACGCGTCGAAACGCGTGTCGTAGACCACGCCGATGCGTGCGAACATGCCCGGTTTGATCCGGCGCTCCTCGTCGCGGATTTCAATCGTAATCTTGAAAGTACCGGTCATCGGATCGACGATCGGGCTGACCCGCGTTACCGAGGCGACGATCGGAGGTCCGTCGAGAGCGTCGACATCGAGCCCGACAGGCTGCCCGGCTGCAATTTGCCGGTACTCGCGCTCGGGGACGTGCAGGTAGGCGACCAGCGGGTCGAAGCTCGTCACGCGAAACAGCGGTTCGCCTTCGCTGATCGTGTTGCCCCGCTTGATGTAACGCTCGGAAATCACACCGTCGATGGGCGCGCGGATCTGCGTGTAGTCGAGTTCGAGGCTGGCGAGGTTGAAGGACGCACGCAGTGCTTCGAGGTCGTACTTGAGCTTCTCGAAGTCGCCTTCGGACAGCAGGCCTTTCTCGCGCAGGTCCTCGTTACGCTCGAAGTCGCGTTCCATCTTCCGAAGCCGTGCACGGGATTCGTTCAGTTCCAGCCGCAGCCGGTCGCCATCGAGGCGCGCGAGTACCTGGCCCTCCGTGACGTCGTCGCCTTCCTCGACGAGAACCTCGCGAATCTCGCCGTCGACTTTGGCGATGACGTCGGCTTCGGCAAACGCCTCGATGGGGGCAGTGCCCGAATAGACGGCATAGACGTCGCCCCGAACGGGCTTGTTCGTTTCGACGGGGACGGGCGCGGCGTCCTCTTGTTCGTCTTCCGTGTTGTCACCGTTTTCCGCGCCCTGCTGGCACGCGCTCAGCAGCAACACGCAGACGAGCGCCGTCGAGCTAATGCGGTGTAGCTTCATGCATCCTCCCCTATGCCTGGCGCCGGTCCTGCGGCGCCCGTTTCTGTCAGCCGGTGACGCTGTCCGTGCCGTTGTCGCTGGCAAGTACCTTGCTGCCGTTTCTGAGACCGGAATGGCCGATCACGACGACGACGTCGCTCTCGTCGAGACCGCCGAGAATTTCGACCCTGCCGTCCGACTCGATACCGGTTTCGATTTGACGGCGAGCGACCTCGTCGTCATTGACGACGTACACCATCGTTTCATCGTCCTCATCAAGCACGGCGGCAAGCGGTATCACCAGTGCGTCCTTGTGTTGCTCGTAGGCAATCGTGAAGCGGCCGAACATTCCCGGCGCCAGGTCGCCAGCGGCATTGTCGATGATTGCCGTTGCGCGGAACGTGCCGTTGCGCGTATCGATAGTCGGGCTGATCCTGACGATCGTGGCAGGATGGTCGACACCGGGCATCGACGCAACTTCGATGCTGGCACTGTGACCGGCAGAAAACTTCGGCAATTCGACCTGCGGGATCTGCAGGTACGCGACCAGTTCGCTCGTATCGGTGATGCGAAATGCCACGTCGTTGACAGCCATGTGCTGTCCAGGCTTCACGTCGCGCGATGCGACGATGCCCGAAATCGGTGCGCGGATCCTCGAATACTCGTAGTTGAGTCGCTTGAGCTCGTAGGTCGCCTCGAGCGCCTCGAGGTCGTATTGCAGGTTGTCGAACATCGATGCGCTGATCAGGCCACGCGCGTGCAGGTCGACGTTTCGTTCGTACTCGGTTTGCGCCTGCCTGAGATTGGCTTTGGCGGCCAGCATCTCGAGGCGCAGACGTTCGCCGTCGAGACGGGCGAGTACCTGGCCCTCGGCGACGCTGTCGCCTTCTTCAACCAGCAGTTCGACAATCTCACCCGCGACGCGCGCGACAACGGGCGCATCCGCGTCCGACGAAATCGTCGCCGTCGCATGGTAGGTGGCATAAATGTCCGCCCGGAAGGGGCTGGCGACTTCGACCGGGACCGGCGTCGCGGCCTCGACGGCCTCGTCGTCGGTGACACTGGCCTGACCGACACCGCAGCCTGACAGCGCGGCCGCGCTCGCGAGGGCCAGAGTGAGGATGATTGATGTTGTTTTCTTCATGATCCCGAGACCATCACGTTTAGTGTTGTAGTGAAGTATAACACTAGATAGGTATAACGCAAGCCGCGGTTTCGCCGTTTCCGAAGTTCACGCCGGTAATCAAAAATCAATAACTTGCGTGACCCAAGGTCGTCAGAAAGCGCCGCTTTCTGACCATTAGATGCACGAAGTAGGGATTTGGATTGCGGGCCGGCGAGAAAGTTTCGCCGGCCCGGGGCTCCGTCAGGGCGCCGGACGTGCCGACGCCGGCGGCGCGGCATGGCGCTCTTTCCAGCGCTTCGCGACATTCGCCTGGATCATGAGCAGGCTCGGGGTGAGCAAGAGCGTCAGAATTGTCGCGAACGCGAGCCCGCCGGCGACCGAAGACGCCAGCTGCGTCCACCACTGTGAACTGGGTGCGCCGATCGAAACGTCCCGCTCGATCAGGTTTATGTTGACCCCGAGAACCATCGGCATCAGACCGACGATCGTCGTCACCGTCGTCAGCAGAACCGGGCGCAGGCGAACCGCACAGGTCCGGAGCACCGCGTCGAACGGGCGCTCGCCGCGATTCCGCAACACGTTGTAGGTGTCGATGAACACGATGTTGTTGTTCACGACGATACCCGCGAGCGTAATGACGCCCACACTAGACATGATCACGCCGAAAGGCTTGCCCATGAACAGGTGGCCGAGCAGTACGCCGCCGGTCGAGAACAGCACCGCCGTGAGGATGAGCAACGCCTGGTAGATGCTGTTGAACTGCGTCACCAGGATAATCGCCATGATCGCGAGCGCCATCAGCATCGCGCGGGCGAGAAAGTCCATGTCCTCCTGCTGATCCTCGGTGCTGCCCCGAAACGAGAAACTCACGCGTGAATCGATGGCCAGCTCCGGCAATTCGGCCTTGAGTTCCCGAACGACATCGTCGACGAGTACTCCTGCCGCGACATCGGCATCGATGACGAGCGTTCGCCGCATGTCGGTGCGCCGGATGGTGCCTACCTTTTGCGCGGGCTCGCGCTGGATGAAGGTGCTGATAGGCACCTGCCCCTGCTCGGTCGGAATTCTCAGCTCGTCGATCTGCGCAAGGCTTCGGTTGTCCTCCGGATAGCGTACGCGGATATCGATCTCGTCATCGCTGTCGTCAGGGCGGTACTCGCCGATCTTGATGCCGTTCGTGACGAGCTGCACCATCGCCCCGACGAGCGATACGTCGGCCCCGAAACGGGCGGCCTCGGCGCGGTCCACCTTGATCTGCCATTCGATGCCCGGCAGCGGCCGGGTGTCTTCGACATTGATGATCTCGTCGTGCGCGTCGAGGTGCGCCCGCGTGCGATTCACGGCATCGTTCAGCAAATCCGGGAAGCGGGAAGAAAACTCGATGCGAATCGGCTTGCCGATCGGCGGACCCGGATCGGGTTTGCGTGTTTCGATACGGATGCCGACGAGGTCGCTGGTCCGTTCGCGGATCTCGTTGAGTATCGCGTCCGCCGGTCGCCGCTGGTCCCAGTCGATGTAGTTGAGCGTCAGCGAGCCGATCTGGTCTTCGGCCGCCTGGTCACTCGAGCCCGTCTTTGCGTAGAGGTACTTGATCTCGGGCATGCCGAGTATCCGCTCCTCGACCTGCCGCACAAGCCGGTCTCGTTCTTCGGTGGAGAGGTCACCTCGCGCCCGTATGTCCACCATGCCGAAGGGCTGTTCAACCTCGGGGAAATACTCGATGCCCTTGCCGAATACGAAGAAGGCGGCGTAGACGGCGAACAGCAGCCCCAAGACGCCCGCCACGCCGAGCCACGGACGGCGCAGCGTCGCTTTGAGGAACCGGATGTACCTGCCCGTGAAACCGGTGACCTCGTCGAGATTCCCGGTTTCGGCGGCGGCGAGATTGCGTCTTGCTTCATCGGTGTTGGCGCCGGTTCGACCGAATATCGCGCCCAGCGTCGGGACGAAGAGCAGGGCCATCGCCAACGATGCCGACAGCACCGCGATCAGCGTAATCGGCAGGTATTTCATGAACTCGCCCGAGGTGCCCGGCCACAGTGCGAGCGGCACGAACGCGGCGAGGGTCGTGCAGGTCGACGCGATGATCGGCAGGGCCATGCGACGGGCAGCCCGGGCATAGGCGTCGTGGCGCGACTCACCCTCGGCCATGCGGCGGTCGGCCATCTCCGTGACGACGATCGCGCCGTCGACGAGCATGCCGACGGCCATGATCAGCGCAAACAACACCATCATGTTGATGGTCACGCCGAACGAGCCGATCAGCAGAATGCCCATGAGGAAGCTGCCCGGAATCGCCACGCCGACGAGCAGCGCCGAGCGGATTCCGAGGATGCCGATGATGACGATGAACACCAGCAGCACGGCCGCGAGCACGCTGTTCTGCAATTCCGTCAGCATATCGTTGACGTCTTTCGACTTGTCGCGTGACGCGACGATGTCGATCTCGGACGGCCAGTATGCGCGCTCTTCATCGATGACGCGATTGACCTCCTCAATCGTGTCGATCACGTTGGCACGTGAGCGCTGGATCACCTCGATGGCGAGCGCCGGTTTGCCGTTGAGACGAGCGACGCTCTCCGCATCCTTGTAGGTGCGGCGCACCTCGGCAATGTCCTTGAAATGGACGACGCGATCGCCGACTGCCTTGATCGGCATGTCGAGGACATCCGCCGCGCTCTCGAACACGCCGGGCACCTTGACCGGGAAACGACCTTCGCTGGCATGCAGCGCGCCTGCGGCGACCAGGCGGTTGTTGCGGCTGACGAACTGGATGATCTGCGCCTGGTCCAGCCCATAGCTCTCCATCGCGAGCGGATCGACGACGACCTCCATGAGCTCTTCGCGTGTGCCGACAAGATTGACCTCGAGCACGCCCTGTACGCCTTCGAGCTTTTCCTTGAGGTCCTTTGCGATGGTGGTCAAGGTGCGCTCGGGTACGTCGCCGGCGAGATTGAGTACCAGCATGGGGTCGAAGCGCGACATCTTGACTTCGTTGACGGTCGGCTCTTCCGTTTCGTTCGGCAGTTTGGCCTGGGCAAGGTCGACTTTCTCGCGGACGTCCTGCAACGCCTGCTTCGTGTCAATGCCCGCATCGAACTCGATATGGACGTTCGCGCCGCCTTCATAGGCGTTGGCGGACATCTCCTTGACGCCCTCGATCGACCGAAGCTCCTGCTCCATGGGACGGACGAGCAGGCGCTCGGCGTCCTCGGGCGAGATGCCGTCATGCTCGATGCTGACGTAGACGAACGGGATCTCGATGTCCGGTTCGGCCTCTTTCGGGATGGTCAGGTACGCAACGACGCCGCCGACGAGTATCACCAGCAACGACAGCACGACCGTGCGCGATCGCATCATTGCCCGCTCGATGATCTGCATCAGTCGTTGCTCTCGTCGTCGATGATGGCGACGGCGGTTTCGGCGTCGCTCTCAGGGACCGCATCGACGATGGTGCCGCTGGACACGTAGCCCTGACCGACCGTGATGATGGTTGCCGTCTCGGGGAGGCCGGCAAGCCAGACGCCGTCCCCGCCGGAAAGGGCAATGTCGGCGACCACGAATTCGACTTCGCCGCCACCGTTGACGATCTTTACCCCGACGTTGCCGGCATCGTCGAGAGTCAACAGCGAGGGCGATACGCGGTGTGCGAGCACGGCCTCGGCCGGAATGCGCAACTCCGCCGTTCCGCCGGCACGCAGCGCGCCATCGGCGTTATCCACTTCGAGCTCGACGGTGAACGTCCGGGTTGCCTCGTCGGCGACCGGAGCGACATAGCGGATATGGCCGCGAACGGTTTCGCCCGTCGCGAGGCGCGCTTCGGCCGCGTCACCGACGCTGACGTAACGCGCATCGAATTCGGACAGATTTGCGGACACGATGATGGTGCGGTTGTCGATGTAGGTTGCGATCGGATCGCCGCGCGAGACGAAGTCACCGACTTCGACCATGCGTGCCTGCAGCGCGCCGTCGAACGGTGCACGGATCTTCATGTAGTCCAGATCGAGTTCAGCGCGCTTCAGTTCCGCCCTCGCCGCTTCCAGCAGTGCAACGGCCTCCTTGAGCTGCGCCTCGGATACGTAGCTTTCGGACTTCAGACGCTCGCGCGCGTCGAACTCGACCTCGCGCTGCCTCACGGTCGCTTTCGCCTGCGCAAGCCGCGCCGAGCGGTCGCGCTCATCGAGACGCAGGATCAGCTGGCCGCGATCGAGACTGGCGCCACGCTCGGCGCCGATGTATTCGATCCTGCCGTCCGTTTCGGCGGCAAGGTCGACGATGCGCGCGGGCGCCGTCTTGCCGTTGACAATGATCGTACGCATGACTTCTTCGGCCGATTGCGTGCGAACGCGCACCGCGTTCTTGTTCGCCGCAACCGCCGGTGTTTCGACCGCCTCCGTTTCGGCGGCATCGCTGCCGAACTGTCCGGACACGAGCCAGAGAGCGACCGCGACCGCAATGCTCGCCGAAATCGCCCAGGACTTGTGACGTTTGAATCTCTTCAGTTCCATCAGTGCATTCCTCTAGCCTGCCGCCGTCGTCGCGACCGGCTTCGCCGCCAGCTTGTGGCGGTTGTCTCTAATGTAGGTCTCCATGGCCGCGGTCATGGCTTTGCCGAAACCCAGCACGAACTCGGCGCCCGCCGGCCAATCCTGATCGCAGGACGTTTCAAGTTCGCGAAAGAGTTCCTGGTAGCGCGCGATATCCGCGAGGCGGTTATCGAGCACTGCCTCGACCACCTCGGGGCGCATGAGATGCGCGAAACACATCGTCGCGAGGAACTCCGAACGTACCTTGTGGCACGGCGTCGTGTTTTCGAGTGCTTCGAGAAGAAACGCACGGCCGGTATCGGTGATCCGGTAGACCTTGCGATCCGGTTTGCCGTCCTGGGGCACGAGTTCGCAATCGACGAGACCGTCCTCGGCAAGCGACGAAAGGGCCGGGTAGATCGAACCGTAGCCGGCGGCAAAAAAATGCGCGAACGACGACTCGAATTCCTTCTTGAGGTCGTAACCGGAGGCCGGGCCATCGGTCAGCATGCCGAGACAAACTGTCTTCACGTCCATCAGCAAACACCTGCAGCTGTGCTGTCTATATATCGGGGCGATGCATAGTATCAAAACGATATATAAACACCAGCGTTTCGGCGTAACGAAATGTTTCGCCGGAAAAGGTGTTTCAAGTCAATAAGTTACAGGCGCACAGAACGTGCGCATCGCGCGTCGCGGCCGAGTCGGGGTCCGGATCTGCGCAGATTCGGCGCGGCCGGCTACTCGAAGCACTGGGCGAGGAAGGGGTTCAACAGCCGTTTCTGCGGGTCCAGTTGCTCGCGGATCTTGCGGAAAAAGGCGAGCCGGTTGGCATAGATCTGTTTGCCGTATTCGGCCCGCATGGCGCGCGACTGATTGAACAACGGGGTGCCGCCCCAGTTCTCGGCGAACTGCGCGAGGTCGATGACGAAGTCTTCCCAGCCCTTGTCGACCGTCGATGATACCTGCAGCGCAACGAGCGGCTCGTCGAACGACGGCGACAGCACGGCCGACGTGTCACGTGCGACACGGTGGCCAATAATCGGCAGGTCGCTCCGGTAACCGGCGCCTTCCAGCGTCTGCTCGCAGAAGTCACGGAATGCCTTGATGACGAGCGAGAAATCGGTTGCCGGGAAACACCACGCCGAGTCCAGTACGTTGCGCGCCTTGTGACGACGGCGCCGGCCGCTGGCAGTGACGTTGTTGCCGTTACGCACGAGGCGGGTGTTCACGAGTCCGTGGGTTGCAGCACTGATTCCGTCCATGAGCCGGTACTTGACCGACGGAATCGGCATCACACGATTGAGCGACCGGAACACGTTGGGGAGGACCGTGCTTTCTCCCCAGTCCTTGATCTTCCATGGCGTGTCCCAGGCGTTGCCCGGCGAGTCCTCGTAGCGGCGAAGGTCGAGGTACACGCGGTCCTTGTGCGGCAGGAGGCAGAACTTCATGCCGACGTCGCGGCTGGCCAGGCGATCGACGACGTTGGCAAACGTATCAATGTCCATGCTGCGGTGCTTCGCCGAAAACGTCGCAATCGGCCGGACGCGGAGCGTGACCTCATAGATCGCGCCGAGCATGCCGTAGCTGAGGCGGACCGTATTGAGCAAGTGTTTCTGTTGCTGCGTGACTTTCATCAGCTTGCCGGCCGGCGTCACCAGCTTCATGCTGATGGCCTGCGAGGACAGGTAGGTCGACCGCGAGCCGATGCCCGGTCCCATGCAGGGCGATGCCACGGCGCCTCCGACCGTCCGCTCCATCTGGTCCAGATTGCCGTCGAGTTCCAGGCCCTGCCTTGCCAGCTCGGACACGAGGGCGCCCAGGCGGACGCCGGCCTGGACCGTGACGGTGTGGTAATAGTTGTCGATGCCGAGTATGCGATCGAGGCCGGTGGTCTCGACGATCGTGCCGGTCACGACATCGTTGCAGTCGGTCGACGCGCTTCCGGATCCGCGCACACGGATCGGTGTCGGCACCCGGTTGGCGGGGTCGAAGCAACGCATCAGGTCGTTGAGCGTTCTCGGCTTCAGCACCTTTGCCGGGGCGGTGCGGCGAACGAAACGTCCTGTGTCGCGAAATCTTGGTGAAGCCATCCGGGTCTCCAGCTCGTAGTCGATGCCAAAGACACGTGAGGCGCAACGTGCTGAGCGTTGCAATTTCGCAGTGGCGGCCCCGCTGTCATAGGTGCGACCCTTAGACCGGTAGCTTTGCGACGCTGTCTTTCGACAGGTGTGCCTTTGTCAAACGAGCTATGATCCTTGCACATTAAAAACGGCCGCGCAACGACGCCGTTCGCAGGCCCGATTTAGTCAAATGGCGCGCATGACATAAGGGATCGAGCGACCGGATTCGCATGGGGATGTTCACGACACTGGTCGGCAGCCGCCTGCCGCCGAAGTACCAGCGATTCTTCAAGCTGCCCGAGCGCGTCGCGAGCTGGAAGGCCGCAGGCACGCGCTCGTCCGCGCTCGGCCGTGCCGCGTCGTCCTGGCTGCGGCGCGAATCGGCGACCGCCGGCGTCTATCGTCTCGACTCCGGCTACGATGCACTCGGCGCGCGGATCGGACTGATCGACGTCGCCGAAAAGACCATCGACATCCAGAGCTACCTGATCAAGGACGATGTCAGCGGAAACCTCATTGCACTGCATCTCGCGGGCGCGGCGAATCGCGGCGTGCGCGTACGCCTGCTGATGGACGATGCCCTGACCGACGAGGTCGACTCCGGGCTGCTGTCGCTCGACGAACACGAGAACATCGAGGTGCGCGTCTTCAACCCGTTCCCGCGCCGCCGTTCCCGATTCATCAGCTTGCTCGCGAACTTCAACATCCTCAATCGCCGTATGCACAACAAGAGCTTCACGGTCGACAACCAGGTAACGATCGTCGGCGGCCGAAACCTCGCCGATGAGTACTACCAGACCGGCGGCGAAACCGAGTTCATCGACGAGGACCTGCTCGCGATTGGCGCGCCGGTCGATGAAGTCTCCGACGGATTCGATGAATTCTGGAACTCGCCCGAAGCAATTCCCATGGAAGCGTTTGACAGCCTCGTTGCACACAGCGCCGTCAATCTCTCGCTGCACGAGGCGCGTAAGCTGATTGCCGATCACCGTGATTCGCTTTTCCTGCAAAACGTGCACGGCGAACTCGTAGACAGGCTTCTGGGCGGCACGCTCGAACTGGTCAATGCGGCCGTCGAAGTCGTCCAGGACCGCCCCGACAAGGTACGCAACCTCGTGCGCCGGCGCCCGAGCGTAACGAGCGAGTATTTGCAACGCATGGTGTCGTCGGCGACGCAGGAGCTGATCATCATCTCGCCGTACTTCGTGCCGCAGAAACAGGGAGTGGAGTTCTTCAGTGCGCTCGCGAAGACGGGGGTGCGCGTCATCATTATCAGCAACTCCCTGGCCTCGACCAATCATGCGAGCGTCCACGCCGTCTACGCGCGCTACCGCAAACCATTGCTCGAGCGGGGCATCGAGCTGTACGAGCTTCGGCCGCGGCTCGAGACGATGCCGACGGATTCCAAGCTGACGCTGCACTCGAAGGTCGCCACGGTCGATCGCAAGCGGCTGTTCGTCGGCTCGTTCAACCTCGATCCGCGGTCTCTGTACATCAACACCGAAATGGGAATGGCGGTGGATTCCGACGAGCTCGCGGGCAACATGGCAGCGAGTATTCTCGAGTCCCTCCCCGACACGGCCTACAAGCTCGAGCTGTCGCCGAAAGGAAAGCTGCAATGGCTGTTGCGCACCGCGGGCATCGAGGAAGTCATCACGACCGAGCCCCAATCGGGCCTGTGGCGACGTTTCCGGACCAAGCTCATGAGCCTGTTGCCGATCGAGGAGCAGATGTGACCATAACCTGTTTGAAAACGTCGACTTGTATGGTCGACAATGACCGATCGAAATAGCAGGAGCCAGTCATGCGTTGGAGAGGCCGCAGACGCAGCACGAATGTCGAGGACCGGCGCGGCGCCCCCGCACCGAAGCTGCTGGGTGGCGGTATCGGGACGATCGTAATCGTTCTCGTGGCGCTGTATTTCGGTGTTGACCCGAGACCACTGCTGCAGATGGTGGACAGCGGCACCGCCACGTCGACAGGTTCCCGGCCGACGGCGGAAGAACTCGCCGATGACCCGCTGGCAGACATGGTGCACGTCGTCCTGGCGGACACGGAAGACGTGTGGACCGAGATTTTCGCGGAACAGGGTCGCGGCTACGAGGCGCCGGGTCTTGTCCTGTTCACGGGGGCGACGCAATCGGCCTGCGGGCTCGGCCAGGCCGCGATGGGCCCGTTCTATTGTCCTGCGGATCGCAAGGCCTATATCGACCTGAGCTTTTACGAGCGGATGCGCCGGCAGTTCAAGGCGCCCGGGGACTTCGCGCAGGCCTATGTCATCGCGCATGAGATCGGCCACCACGTGCAGAACCTGCTCGGAATTTCCGGAAAGGTTCACAGGTTGAGGCAGCAGGTGGGCAGTGCCGAGGCGAATGCACTTTCGGTACGGCTCGAATTGCAGGCGGACTGCCTGGCCGGCGTCTGGGCGATTCGCGCCGATCGTGCCAGCAGCATCCTCGAGGCCGGCGACATCGAGGAAGCACTGAATGCGGCCAGCGCGATTGGTGACGACACGTTGCAGCGACGCAGTCGCGGCACCGTCGTGCCCGAATCGTTCACGCATGGCACGTCGGAGCAGCGTCAGCGCTGGTTCCGCAAGGGTCTCGGCAGCGGTGACCCCGACACCTGTGACACGTTCGGCGTCGACCAGGTGTGATCGCGGCGACGGCGGCAGCCGCCCGGGCGGCTGCGAAGCGAATCGCGCCTCTCATCGAGGCTACACCACTGGTCCATTCGGCCGCATTCAGTGATGAGCTCGACGCCGACGTCTGGTTCAAGCTCGAGAATCGCCAGACGACGGGTTCGTTCAAGCTTCGCGGCGCGAGCAACCGTCTGCTGACGCTCTCCGGCAAGCAGCGGGCGAGCGGCTGCGTTGCGGCATCGAGCGGCAATCACGGCGCGGCCGTTGCCTGCGCGTCGCAACAACTGGGTATCGATTGCGTCGTGTTCGTGCCGGAGCAGACGTCGCCGGCCAAGATTGCGAAGATCCACTCGTTCGGTGGTGAGGTCCGCTTTTTCGGCACCGATGGCCTCGATGCGGAAGAACACGCCCGGGCGTTCGCAGCCGAGCACGGCAGGTTCTACGTGTCACCGTACAACGATGAACAGGTGGTGGCGGGTCAGGGCACCTGCGGCATCGAAATCATCGAGGCGCTGCCCCGACTGAACGCGGCATTCGTTGCCGTCGGCGGCGGCGGGCTGGTCGGCGGAATCGGCAGCGTGTTCAAGGAACACGATGCGGCGATTCTGGTCTATGGATGTCAACCGCTGGCATCGCCGGTCATGGCCCGGTCGATCGGGGCCGGCGAAGTCCTGGACATGCCGAGCGGTGTGACGCTGTCGGACGGCACCGCAGGCGGTATCGAACGGGGATCCGTGACGTTCCCCCTCAACCGGGCTGTGGTCGATGACTGGATTATCGTTGATGAGGCGGCCATTGCCGGTGCGATGCGACGCTACATGGACTGCGAGGGTGACGTCATCGAAGGCGCGGCCGGCGTCGCAGTTGCCGGGCTGTTGGAACGTCGCAGCGAAATCGCCGGAAAAAACGTCGTTGTCGTCATCTGCGGGGGCAACGTGTCCGAGGAGACACTGCAAGAGGTTCGCCGGTCTTGATTAAGCATGCTGCCGGATTCGTCGTCGCCGCGCTGGCCATCATCTGCGCACCGCCCGCCCTTGCCTCGGCGACTGCGTTCGTCAACGTGCAGGTCGTGCCGATGGACGACGAGCGTGTGGTGTCGGGGCAGACCGTCGTGATCGGCGACGGCAGGATCGTCGCCATTGGTTCCGTCGACGAGGTGCCGATCCCCGAGCACGCTCATATCGTCGACGGCACCGATCGTTTCCTGATGCCCGGCCTCGCCGAGATGCATGCGCATGTGCCGGATGCAGGGTCACCGAACATCGATCGATACTTCAGTCTCTATGTGGCGAACGGCATCACGACGATTCGCGGCATGCTTGGCCAGCCCTCCCACCTTGGACTTCGGGACGCACTGGAGACCGGTGAAGTCTTCGGGCCCCGGCTTTACACATCCGGCCCCTCGCTCAACGGTCGGTCGGTGGACGGCCCGGCGCGGGCGCGAGCGATGGTCGAGGAGCAACATGCGTCCGGTTACGACTTCATCAAGCTGCACCCCGGCCTGAACAGCGCCGAGTTCGATGCGATCGCAACGACGTCCCGTGAGCTCGGCATTCCGTTTGCGGGACACGTGCCGGTTGCCGCGGGCGTCGACCATGCGCTGCAAACCGGAATGGCGACCATTGACCACCTCGACGGCTATTTCGCGGCGGCCTTGCCGCCCGGGAGCACCGGGCTCGGAGGTTACGGCGGTTTCTTCGATGTCATGCTGGTCGAGCTGGTCGACGCCGATCGCATTACCGAGCTTGCCGCTGCGACGGCTGCTTCGACCACGTGGAATGTCCCGACCCAGGTTCTCGTTGAACTGCGTATCAACGAGGTGAGCGCCGAAACGCTGAGCAACTGGCCCGAAATGCGGTACATGCCGGAGGCAACGGTCGCTCGATGGGCCGAGCGGAAGGCGGCGACCCTGACGGAGCGCGGCTTCGATCCCGAGACGGCCGCGCTCGCGATCGACGAGCGGCGGCGGCTCATTCTCGAGTTGCACCGCGCCGGCGCCGGGTTGCTTCTCGGATCCGACTCGCCGCAGGTGTTCAGTGTGCCGGGCTTCTCGATTCATCGCGAACTCGAGGTCCTGGTTGCTGCCGGACTCAGCCCCTACGAGGCGTTGCGGACAGGGACGGCGTCGGTGGCCGAGTTTTTCGGCAGCCGCGGCGGCGTGGTCGCCGTCGGACGCGACGCCGACCTCGTTCTGCTCGACGCGGACCCGCTCGCAGATATTCGCAATGCCAGCCGGATTCACGGCGTCATGCTCCGCGGCGTGTGGTTGCCGGCCAGCGAACTCGAAGCGCGCATCGCCCCTTATCGCCGGGAAAACTGACGGCGTTGCAACCAAAACCGGCCGGGAAGCGTCCAATAAGTGCAAAGTCGCAAGCGGGAACAAGGGGAACGATATGCGCAATTTTGCTCTGGCAACGCTCTTCCTGGCAGGACTCGCCGGGCCGGCTGCCGCCGACTACTCGGAATCGCGGGAGCTCTCCGTCGACGCCAGCGGCGCGAGCCGGCTGGAACTCGTAACGGGAGCGGGCTCATTGATCGTCCAAGGTGTGAATGGTCTCGATGCCGTCGAAGTCGACGCAAAAATCGTTGTCGGCGCCATTCGGGACGGCAAAGGCCGCGAGATGATAGAGAAACACGCCGTGCTCGAGCTCGATCGCAAGGGCGACAGGATCCGGCTGATCGCCGAGTTCGACAACGGCGTCCGGAGCTGGGGGTCGGGTGGCCGAATCGATGTCGTCGTGCGTGCGCCGGCCGGTCTCGAGCTGTCGATCGACGATGGATCGGGTTCGCTCAGGGTCCGGGACTTCGATGCCGACGTCAGGATCGAAGACGGATCGGGTTCGGTCGTTGTCGACTCGGTGGGCGCGCTGAATCTCGACGACGGGTCCGGCTCGATCAAGGTCAGGAACGCGGCGGGCGACGTCTACATTAACGATGGATCCGGCAGCATCACGATCGACACGGTCGATGGCACGGTGACGATCGATGACGGCGCCGGCGGCATCGATGTATCCGGAGTGACCGAGGACCTCGTCATCATCGACGACGGCAGTGGCGGCATCAGGTTCAACGACGTGCGCGGCAAGGTCGAACAGGACGGCTGACAGCCTGCCAATAAGCCAGTTTCGGGCTCAGCGCGCCAGGCTGCCGGTCCGCATCTGCTAGACTCTCTCTAAAACGCTTCGTCCGGCGGAGGGGAGGGTTTATGAAACTCGTGCAACACCTGCTCGACGCGAAAGGGAACGAGATCATATCGATCGCCCCGGATGCGTCTGTCTTCGATGCAATCAAGCTGATGGCCGGCAAGGGCGTCGGTTCTCTCGTCGTGATGAAAGGCGGCGATATCAAGGGCATCGTCACGGAACGCGATTATGCGCGCAAAGTTATCATCAGAGGGCGGTCATCCGAATCGACGTCCGTCGGCGAGATCATGACCGCCGACGTGGTCACAACGACGACGGATCAAACGGTGAACGAGTGCATGGCGTTGATGACCGAGAAAGGCGTTCGACACCTTCCTGTCGTTGCCGATGCGAAGGTCGTCGGCATGATATCCATGCGCGATCTCGTCCACGCGATTATCGTGGACCAGCAGGAAGAGATCGAGCAGCTCGAGCATTACATCAGCGGCTAGCAGCCTGTTCAAAAAGCACTTCGCGGAGCGCAATGTGAAGGAAGTTCCCGGGTACGACCGGCGCGTCATGCGTCTCTTCGACACCTACGTGCACGGGCAGATGAGCCGGCGCGAATTCCTCGACCGGCTGGCAACCGTCACGGCGTCGACCACGGCTGCCGCCGCGATCCTCGCGAGCCTGAGTCCCGACTACGCGCTCGCGCAACAGGTCGATCCTGACGACAAGTCGATTCGTGCATCGTACAAGCGCTACGGATCGCCGAAGGGCGCCGGCGTCATGAACGGATACTTCGCGCGTCCCGCGGCGACGGGCCACAAACTGCCGGCCGTGCTCGTCATCCATGAAAACCGCGGTCTCAACCCCTATATCGAGGACGTCGTCCGGCGACTTGCCGTGGCCGGGTTCATCGCGTATGCGCCGGACGCGCTGACGCCACTCGGCGGCTATCCGGGGAACGACGGCGAAGGGCGCGCGTTGCAACGCCAGCGTGATCGCGACGAGATGGCCGAGGACTTCATCGCGGCTGTCGACTTCCTCATCAAACACCCGGATTGCACGGGCAAGGTCGGTGCCGTCGGTTTCTGTTTCGGCGGCAGCATGGTCATGCAGCTTGCCGTTCGGGTTCCCGAGCTCAGAGCGGGAGTCGCCTTCTACGGCCGCCACCCTGATCCACGCCTCGCATCGTCCATCAATGCGCCGCTCCTGTTCCATCACGCTGAACTCGACGAGCGCGTCAATGCCAGCTGGCCGGACTTCGAAGCTGCACTCGAAGCGGCCGACCGCGAGTACACGAACTACGACTACGACGATGTCGGCCACGGATTTCATAATGACACCACGCCGAGGTTTGACGAGGCGGCCGCACGGCTCGCCTGGGAGCGGACCCTGGCGTTTTTCGCCGCAGAATTGCAATGAAACTCAGGCCCCTGCATATCTGGCTCTTCGTTCTGCTTGCAATCCTTTTGCTGGCGTGGTCGCAGGTCGCGGCCGACGAGGACAACCGGACGATCATCGGACCGCGCAATCCGCCGCTCGCCGAGGGCGCCGAGGCCCTCAACGCCGGCGATGCCGAGGAAGGCGTACGACTGAGCCTTCGCGGGCTCGAGATGGCGCAAGGCAATCGTGAGCGCAAGAGCGCGCATTCCAATCTGTGTGCCGGATACCTGTTGATGGACAAGCCGTTGACGGCTCTCGGGCATTGCGATGCGGCCATCGCGATCGACCCGGATTTCTGGCGAGCCTACAATAACCGCGCGCTCGTTTACCTTCGCCTCGATCGGTTCGAGGAATCCGAAGCCGATATCGCAAAGGGCCAGGCGTTACGGCCCTCGTCGGTCAAGCTCAAGGAAACGCGGGGATTGCTCCTCGACGAAACGGACCCGGTTGTCGAGAGCATCGAAGTCGATGAACGGCGAAGCGTGGTGAATGGCGGCCAGGACGATGCTGGCAACTAGCGTTGCGCTGATGCTGCTGGCAACCGATCCCGCGTCCTCGGTGGATGGCATATCGAGGACGGACTCCGCCACGAACCGGGTCCCGTTGCACACCGTGATTCCGGACTACCCGAGGACTGCACGTCGCGATCGCATCGAAGGCGAGGTCCAGGTGTGTTTCAACATCACCCGACGAGGGTATCCGACGCGTATCGCCGTGCGTCGCAGTACCCACCGCGTATTCGAGAAGCCGTCGCGCAGAGCCGTGCGAAAATCCACCTGGCTGCCGATCGGCAGCGACGAGCCGACGACGGGCATCAAGGCGTGCCGCACGTTTCGCTTCAATCTCGTGCCGGTGTCGGCCGACGAGCGAGATTGAGGATACGGGTCGCGGCCTGCTCCAGGGTTCCGCCGATGCTGATGAGGCCCCCAGGATGTCCCGCCATCACCGCGATACCCACGTTCGCAAGGTCGCCGTGTATGTAGAGCCGTCTGAACTCTCCGGCCATTGCCGGCGTACCGTACGCGACCGCCGGATCGGTCGTCGGCAAGACGTCGCGAGCGCTGTTCCACAACTCGTCACTGTGCACGTGCACGACCGCGCGGATGCCCAGGTTGACCCTGTAGATCGCAGCATGTGTCATCGCTTCGGAGGACGCTTCGACCGGGCCGCAGCAGTGCACCCGGTTGGTTTCGATATCGCATGAGGTAACCAGCGTATAGTGAGACCGGTCGGTGACTTCGAGGTGCCCGGTCTGGGTACCGCTGATGAAAAACTGGCCGGGCTGACCGGCATGCACGCTGATGTTGCCGTAACCGACCTCGTGCTCGTCGTCGTAACCGATGAGTCCGAGGGCAAACAACTCGCGGCGCCAGCGATCGAGTTCCTCGGCGACGGCGGCTGCCGGAGGCGGTCCGGGGGCCCAGACGCTTTCGTACTTGATGTAACCTTCGTCGTACGTCACTTCTCGCGCATCTCCGGAAAAAGGCCGAGCAGGCCGTCTTCGGAGGCGTCGCAGACACCGCGTTCCGTGATCAGGCCCGTCACGAGCCGCGCTGGCGTGACGTCGAACGCGTAGTTGCTGACCGGCGTGTCGTTCGCCGTCGTGCAGACACGTAGCGGTTCGCCGTCGTGCACCCCGTAGATGTGGCTGACCTCCTCCGGTTCGCGCTCCTCGATCGGAATTTCACGAATGCCTTCGCGGCTGTGCCAGTCGATCGTCGTCGACGGCAGCGCGACGTAAAACGGAACGCCGTTGTCGAAAGCGGCCAGCGCCTTGAGGTAAGTACCGATCTTGTTGGCCACATCGCCGCAGCGTGTCGTACGGTCCGTCCCGGTGATGACGACGTCGACCATGCCGTGTTGCATCAGGTGTCCGCCTGCGTTGTCGACAATCAGCGTGTGCGGCACGTCGCTCGCAGCGAGCTCCCAGGCCGTCAGCTGCGAACCCTGGTTGCGAGGCCGGGTTTCGTCGACCCAGACGTGCACGTCTATGCCCTGCTGCTGCGCGAAGTAGACGGGCGCGGTTGCAGTACCGTAGTTGATCGTGGCGAGCGCCCCCGCGTTGCAGTGCGTCAATACGTTGACGACACCGTTCTTTCGAGCCGCGATGTCCGCGAGCAGGCGCACGCCATGCTCGCCGATGCCGCGGCTGATCTCGATGTCTTCGTCGCAGATGGCCTGCGCCTCGTCACGGAGGGCCTCGGGCAGCCCGGTGTCGCCGGTGTCGCCGACGACGGCGAGCATGCGTTCGATACCCCAGCGCAGATTGACCGCGGTCGGCCGTGACTTCAGAAGTCGGGTGGCCGCCTCGCGGACAAACGTCGACGACGGGTTCTCGACCGCAGCGAGATAAAGGCCCCATGCGGCCGTGGCGCCGATCAACGGAGCGCCCCTGACGTACATTTCCCCAATCGCTTTGTCGGCGTCCCGCCAGGTGAGGAGGTCATGAACGACGTAGTCGTGCGGCAAGAGCCGCTGGTCGATGATCTGGACGATCGACGCGTCGTCGGGCTTGAGCCAGATCGTGCGGAAGTCGGCGGCAGTCACGAGGCCGCAATCAGCCTTCGAGCCCGGCGGCCAGCCGGGCCGAACGCAGCGTGTTGAACATCAGCATCGTGATCGTCATCGGCCCGACGCCGCCGGGAACCGGCGTCACGGCGGCGGCGACCTCGAGCGCCTCATCGTAGTCCACGTCGCCGGTGAGTTTCGTCTTCGTCTCGCCGTCGACCTCTTTCTCGATGCGATTGATGCCCACGTCGACGACGACGGCGCCCGGCTTCAGCCAGTCGCCCTTGATCATGTCGGGCTGGCCGACGGCCGCAATCACGATATCGGCTTCGCGGACCACGCCCGGCAGGTCCTTCGTACGGCTGTGGCATATCGTTACGGTCGCATTGCGCTGCAGCAGCAGGGCCGCCATCGGTTTGCCGACGATGTTGGACCGACCGACAACGACGGCGCTGAGTCCCGAAAAGTCGCCGCCGAGTTCATCTTCGATCATCAGGATACAACCGGCCGGTGTGCAGGGTACGAACGCGTCCGCGGTATGCCCGGCGGACAGTTTGCCGACGTTCACGAAGTGGAAACCGTCAACGTCCTTGGTCGGCGCTATCGATTGTGTAACGGCCAATTCGTCGAGATGGCCGGGCAGTGGCAGCTGCACGAGAATGCCGTGGATCGAATCGTCGCGGTTGAGTTCGTCGATGAGTCCGAGGACGTCCTCCTGGGAAGTATCCCCGGCGAGCGAGTGTTGCACCGAGTGGAAGCCACAGGCCTCGGCACGCCGCTTCTTGTTGCGGACGTAGACCTGGCTTGCGGGGTCCTCGCCGATGATGACGACGGCCAGCCCCGGCTTGACGCCGTGGTCCGCGAGCAATGCGGCAGTCTGTTCGGTAATGGACTCGGCCAACTGTTCGGCCTTGGCCTTGCCGTCAATACGTGTGGCGGTCATCGTCATTAGCCCTGCAGTTCGGGAAGCGGGCCGTAGGGTAACGTGTCGCCGGACCGGTTTCTACTCGGGGACGTCCGGTGTCATGCGTTCGGTCATGGCTCGGGATAGAATGCGCGTTGTTCCCGACGAGCATTCTGATTTGAGAACCATGCTTCAGCAGCTGCGCGGCCTGTTCGTTTTCGCAGGCTTTGCGATCAATACGATCTTCTGGTTCGTGCCCGTATTCCTTCTCGGTATCGTCAAACTGCTCGTTCCGATCGCGTCGATTCGTCGCGGGCTGACGCGTTTGCTCATGAAGATGGGCGAGGCATGGGTCGCGATCAACTCCGCCAACCTCGCGACGTTCGCGTCCATAGACTGGAAGTCACGCGGTTTGGAGGGTCTGCGACGCGATCGCTGGTACCTCGTGATGTCCAACCACCAGACCTGGGTGGACATCCTCGTATTGCAGAAGGTATTCAACCGGCGCGTGCCGTTCCTGAAGTTCTTCATCAAGCAGCAGCTGATCTGGTTTCCGTTTCTCGGCATCGCCTGGTGGGCGCTCGACATGCCGTTCATGAAACGCTATTCGCCGAAGTACCTGGCGGCGAACCCGCACATGAAAGGCAAGGATCTCGAGACCACGCGGCGCGCATGCGCGAAGTTCCGCAATACACCGACGTCAGTGATCAATTTCGTCGAAGGTACGCGTTTCAGTGAGGCCAAGCGCGACGCGCGAAACGTACCGTATCGCCACCTGTTGCAGCCGCGCGCCGGCGGATTCGCGATTGCGATGGCGTCAATGGGTGAGCTGTTCGACGCCGTGCTGGACGTGACGCTCGTCTACCCGGATGGTCCCGCCGGTTTCTGGGAGGTATGCTGCGGGCGCCATGTCGAAGTACTGGTCGACGTGCGCGAGCGACCGATCGAGCGCTGGCTCTTCGAGGGAGACTACGAGAACGATCGTGAATTCCGGCGGCGCGTACACAGCTGGCTCGGCGACATTTGGCAAGAGAAGGACGACCTGATACAACAGATTCTCGATAGTCGGAGGTCGCATGACTGATAGCCGCCAATACGATACCGTGTCGTTCGACGTACGCGATAACGCGACAATGCTGTTCTTCGCCAGGACCTCCGAGGTCGGCGAGATCAACGACTACCTGTTGCTGATGCGTACGATCGAAGAGGATTTCGACGAATCCATTTACATCGAGATCAATGAGCAGCAGTTCGGCGGTCACAACCTGATTCGTGAGGCTTCGCTGACCGGCAATGTCCTGACGCTGCGCCTCGTCGAGCCCGCCAAGGAACTCGGCGACACGACGGATATCGTGCTCACCTGGTCCGAGACAACGGACAACCTCGATGCGATAGAGGTTGGTGCATTTCGAGTGCTTGGCGACATGCTGGTCGGCGGCAACGCCTGAAACCCACGGTGGCGCAGGCCGAATTCAGCCTCTATATCGTGCGCTGCAATGGCGGCACGCTGTACACGGGCATCGCAACCGACGTCCACAAGAGAGTCGAAGAGCATCGCGCCGGCCGACGCGGCGCCAGGTACCTGCGGGGCCGTGGTCCGATCGAACTCGTATTCGCCGAAGTCGCCGGCGATCGGGTCCGCGCATCGCAACTGGAGTATCGCGTCAAGAAACTGCCGCGCAGCGAGAAGCTCGCATTGATCGACGGCCGGCGCGATCTCGCCGATCTGCTCCGGGATCAGGTGCTCGGCGATGACGGCGCGTAAAGCGCGATCGGCTTGCCGAACTCGGGCAGCAGGACGGTGCTGTCCGGGTCCCAGGTTTTCTGGAAGTCCCGGAACCACTTCGCCGTCTTCTCGATGTTACCCAGGAACCTGGGCCCCGGGACGATCTCGCCGAACGGCCGTGTGAAATCGTCGAAGTGAATAGGGTAGACGATCTTTGCACCGGTCGTCGTAACGAGCTCCTGCCAGTAGGTTTCCGCGTACTCCCGGTCGAGTGTCGTCAGGCCGCCCACGCTGAGCATCACGACATCGGCGGCGATACCCTCGAGCCCCCGTGCGACAAATCCGGCGCTGCCCTGGACGATCGTTGTTCCCTGCGGGTGTTCGATCACGATCGAGTAGCTTGCACCTGCCTTCCACGCGGTAATCGGCTGCGGAATCGCCAGTGGCTCGTCGATCGTTCCCGGCAACGGCGGGTCGCCGCGCCAGCCGATCGGCGCGTGCCTCGAACGCAGAATGCGTACCCTGAATTCGCCGAACTCGTATGCCTGGCCGGGCTGCACGACGATGATCTGGTCCTCCGGGACACCGGCACCGCGCGCGATATTCGCGGTCGATTCCGATCCGATGACCGAGGCGCTGGAACGGTTTGCGATCGCGCCAACGTCCATCGCGTGATCGTAGTGCGAATGCACCGGGATGATCGCGGCGAGCCGCCGCATCCGGAACTCGTGCATCGCGTAGTTGATGGTTGCCGCATCGTTGACCACGGGACGCCGAAACACAGAGTCCCGCAACGTCGGCCGGGAAAAGAAGCCGTCGATCAGGATTTGTGTTTCGCCATCGTCGAACAGCAGCGTCGTCACTCCCAGCCAGGTCACGACGACCGAGGGAGAGTTCTCCGGAGCCGTCGGCGCGAAGGCCCAGCCCGTGCTCTCGAGCGTCGGCCGATCGTGCCACAACCACACGGCGGTCATCGCGAGGACGACGATCACGGCCAGCGCGATCGTGATTGCCCGAATGACACGCAATCGCCACATATACTCTATCAACAGGCTGCTAGCTGACCACCCACCCCGCCGCGCGGCCGGCCCAGGGTGCCACGTAGTTGCCGAGCGCGTAGCCGAGCAAGGCGAGCAGGATCGACGCGGGCACGAGGTTAGGGCGGTGATGGGCGGCAACGATCGGTGCCGAGGCCGCCGCGCCGATGTTTGCGGCCGATGCAATCGCCACGCTGTGTACGTCGACGCGAAACAGCCAGGCGCCCGCGAGCATGAACAGGCCGTGGACGAAGATCCAGATGAACGCACCGGCAACGAAGACTGGCGCATCGCCGAGACCCGAGAGTTCCGCGCGTGCCCCCATGCCGGCGACGAAGATATACACGAGCGCCGTGCCGAGCGCGGTCGAGTTGGGCAAATCCGAAACCCGGGTCGTGGACAGCAGCAGCGCGATGGTCGTGACGAGCAGGATGCGCACCGTCGTCTCCGAGAAGACGTCGGCAAGCGCCGTGTTTTCCGCGATCCAGACAGTCAGGCCGGGCGCCAGCGCGTGACCGATGGCCGTGACACCGATGACGACCGCCGCGAGGTAGAGGTACTGCGGCATTGTCGGTGCCTCGTCCTGTTCGACATGCATTTCCGCTGCCGCGTCCATCGCCGCCAACCGCTCGGGCGGCACGCGCGCCCAGGCGTTGAATTTGTCGGCGAAGTCCCGCGACATGAGCAGCAGCGGCAGCCAGACGAGGTAGATCACGTTGTCGGCGACGATCGCGAGCCCGAGTTGTGCAGGAGGGGTATTCAGCATTTCGGCCGTTGCGAGCATGTTCGCAGTACCGCCGATCCAGCTGCCCGCCAGCGCGCCGAACCCTTTCCACGCGTCGTCGGGCAACCACTGGTGGACGGCGACATAAGCGACGATACAACCGACGAAGACACCGGCGGTGCCCATCAACATGACGAGCACGCCCTTGCCCATAATCCTGACGACGGCCGGCACGTCGACCTTGATCAGCATGAGCACGATGAACACGGGCAGCGCATATTGGCTAAGGCCCGAGTAGATGATCGATGAGCTCGGGATCACGGTGTAACCGCCGATCGGAAGATTGCTGAGAACCACCGGGGTTGCATAGATGAACAGCAGCGGCGGGACGTATTGGAAGAACTTCGCGTCGGTAACCTGCGCGAGCAGGAAGAAGAATGCCGCCACTATGCACAGAACGGCCAATACGCCGATCGGTGATGTAATTAGTATGTTCTCCATGCATCGCGCCTCAGGCCGTTCCTGGCGCCCGAGTATAAAGCATCGATAACGCGGAGGCGTGCGGTCGGGCGATCAGCCGAAACTGATTTGTGCGGCGTAGTCTTTGCGCGCGGCCGCGTCCCGCAGCACCGCTGAGTTGACCGTGAGCCAGACGGCGTCCCAGTCTTCGATACGGCTCGGCCCGAAGACGTGCTTGGCGACGAAGCTCTCGAGATCGCGAACGTGGATGACGTTCTTCGGCGGCGGTGACGTGAATTCGACCGAACCGGTGAAGATGACGAGGTTGTCGACGGGCACGTCAGGCACGACCTTGCGCAGCGCGCGCGTGCGGCCTTCGTTCTGGATCACCGGATTCAGAAAGCGGCGGCGGTGCGCACCGCCGACGTTGGTCCACTGTGCTTCGTCTGCTCCGCCGAAGACGATGCCATCGAAATGCTTGGTCTGGATGCAGAGGATGCCGCCCGCGGTCAGGATTGCGTGGTCGATCCTGGCCAGGCCGCCGTAGGCGCCTGGCAGGATGAAGTCGTGCAAGACGTCCGGGCTGCGCTTCGCGAGCGCCCTGCGGATACGGACCTGGCCGACCTTGCCCGTGAACCAGTGTGTAACCTGGTTGGCCAGCGATCGAAAGATCAATGTCAGAAGCAACGCCGCCGCGATCGTGAACAGGAAAAACGCCGGACCGACACTCGTGATTCCGGTCTGCGCGCCGGCATCAGCCGCCACTGCAGGCAGCGCGATGAGCGGCGTGCTCGTGACCAATCTGCGGACCGTTTTCGACATAAGCCACAGCATAGGCCCGTCCGGGTTTCCCCGAAAGCCTACCAGGTCACGTTTTCAGGTTTTGCCCGGGTAGGCGAGATAGTAGCCGTCGATTTCCGCGACGCGGATTGGCGCCTCGTAGATCGCCGACAGCCGCTCTGCGGTCAGTACGTCCCGCTTCCTGCCGTCGGCCACGATACGACCCGCCTTGAGCAGGATGACGCGGTCGACGTCCGGCGGAATCTCGTTAAGGTGATGCGTCACGATGACGACGTTCCGGCCGGCCCTGACGAGCTCGCGAATGCGCTCGAGATAGTCGAAGCTGGCTGCAAAATCGAGTCCCGCGGTCGGCTCATCCAGGATCAGCGTGTGCGGCCGATGGACGAGGGCGCGCGCGAGCAGGCAGCGGCGCTGCTGGCCCGTGGACATTGATTTGAGCGGCGTTGCGGCCAGGTCGCCGACACCGAGTTCGTCGAGGGTTCCGCGTGCGGCTTCGACCTGGTCGTCGTCGACGCGGCCGGCAAGTACGCCGTGAACGCCGATGCTGGAAAAGAAACCCGAAACGACGACTTCGAGCGCGGTCGTCGTCGGTGTATAGCGTTGTTGCAGGTCCTGCGACACGACACCGATGTGCTTCCTGAGCTCCCAGACGTTCCACGTATCCCGTCCGAGAATGCGGAACACCGAGCCGTCTTTGACGACCGGATACAACTCGCGATTGATCGATTTGAGCAGTGTCGTTTTCCCGGCGCCGTTAGGGCCGACGATTGCGACGCGCTCGTGCTGCTCGATGGTCAGATCGAGACTGTCGAAAACACGTGTCGTACGACGCCAGATCGTGGCGTTGCGGATTTCTACGAGCGGCGGTTCAGGCTGCATGGGTCTTCCAACCACCGCGTCGGAACACGATGATACAGAGAATGGTCAGCAGCGATTCTGCCACGACTTCGGCGATGAAGACGCCGTTTGCGCCGAACGGAAATCTCGTGGCGAGAACGAAAGCCAGCGGGATCTGGACGAGCCAGAACGCGACCAGGTTCAGGGTCATCGGCGTCTCGGTATCACCGGCGCCGTTCATTGCCTGGACGATCGTCATGCCGGCGGCGTACAGCGGAAAGCCGATCGCAATGATTCGCAGGCAGTTCGCGCCGAGTTCCAGCACGTCCGGGTCGAGGGTGAACCAGCCGGTTATGGTTTTCGCGAATACGAACATGACGGCCGCCGCCGAGGTCATGAACACGACGTTGTATTTCGCGGCCCGCCACGCCGAGGCTTCGGCCCTGTCGGGCTTCCCGGCCCCCAGATTCTGGCCAACGAGCGTGGCCGCGGCATTGCCGAGCCCCCATGCCGGCAGAAAGATGAACTCCATCATGCGAAGGGCGATCGTGTAGGCGGCAATCGCGGAACTGCCGAACATCGCGATGATGCGCATCAACGCAATCCAGCTCGCGGTCGCGATCAGGAACTGTGCGATTCCGCCGAGCGAGATACGCACGAGCCGCCATGCCAGTGTCCCGCGGAACCCAAGGTGCCGTGCGGCGAAGTGCAACCGACCGCGGCCGTTCAACAGGAACCAGAGCTGGTACGCGACGCCGGTACCGCGTCCGATGGTCGTCGCGACCGCGGCGCCCGTGACGCCCATCTCCGGAAACGGTCCGATCCCGAAGATGAAACAGGGGTCGAGCACGATATTGACGCCGTTGGCGATCCACAGGGACCGCAAGGCCACGGCGGCATCGCCGGCGCCCCGGAATGCTGCGTTGAGAAGGAACAGGTAGACGATACTGAACGAACCGCCGAGGAGCACCGCGGTAAATCCCGCGCCTTGACGGATGACGCCT
The DNA here is from genome assembly GCA_028277265.1 of Woeseiaceae bacterium. GTDB lineage: Bacteria > Pseudomonadota > Gammaproteobacteria > Steroidobacterales > Woeseiaceae > UBA1847. The sequence continues at coordinate 32,115 of JANQGP010000274.1, forward strand.
TCGGAGGCGCCCATGAGCTCGAGCAGGTTTCGCGCATAGATGACACCGATTACGCCGATCACGATCGACATCAGCAGGCCGATCCAGATCGACTGTCCCGTAACGCGGGCGGCGCCATCGACGTCTTTCGATCCGATTCGCCGGGAAACCATCGCGGTAACGCCCATGCCGAGACCGATGGCGACGGCATACAACACCGTGACGAGTGCTTCGGTGATGCCTACCGCGGCCACCGCATCGGTTCCGAGCCGGGAGACGAACGCGATATCGACCACGGCGAAGATCGACTCCATCGCCATCTCGAGCATCATCGGGACTGCGAGCAGGCCGAGCGCGCGCCCGATCGGGCCCGTGGTGAATTCTTCGTCGTTATCGCGCAGCGCCTCGCGCAGGAACTCGACCGTCCTGCCCAGAAGCCCCGGCAATGACGGCGCCCTGCTCATCGTGGTGCTATGCTGGCGTTATCACCGCACCGGGGTGCGAAGACGATGCCCACGAGCCTGATTCTCATTCTGATCATGATCGCCCTGATCATCGTGTACACGATCGCCAAGGTCATCAGCTACAACCGCCTGAGTGAACAGCAATGGAAGGAAGTGGACAAGAGCAAGCTCAAGGAGTGGGATGACGACGACGACTGGGACTGACGCGGTCGGCCCGCGCCAACGGTAGGGTTCGGCTCCGGAATTGGATTACACTAGGCGCGGACGAAGTACTGCAGGATCGGCATATGGGGACAGTCAGGCTCGGGCACCAGGGATTTTACCTGGCATTGCTCACGAGTGCGTTGCTGCTGGGCGGTTGTGACAAGCCGGCCGAAACCGCGGACGAATCCGACAAGGCAGCGGGTCGCGAGAACGTGGAGGCGATGTCCCGCGAGCACGCGGAGGATACGACGGAGCCGAGCCCGGCGGCTCGGGAAGCGCCCGCACGCTCCGTCATTTCCGACGCCAGACTGCCTTACGCCGAGGTCGGAAACGAGCTGGTCTACGGCTATTTCAGTGCACCGGCCGACGTCTTCGAGCCGCTGCCCGCCCTGATCGTCATCCACGAGTGGTGGGGTCTGAACGACAATGTGCGCGCAATGGCCGACCGTCTCGCCGCGGAAGGCTACATGGTGCTGGCTGTCGATCTCTACGCGGGCAGCACGGCCGACACACCCGAAGCGGCCCGCCGGCTGATGCTCGGTGTCGTGGAGAATCCCGATGCGGCTCGTGAAAACCTGCGCATGGCGCATGATTTTCTCAGCACGGCAGGCGCGCCGCGCATTGGCTCGCTCGGCTGGTGCTTTGGCGGCACCTGGTCGCTGAACGCGGCGCAGCTTCTCGGTGACGACCTCGACGCTGCCGTCATCTACTACGGTCAGGTCACCGCCGACGAGGAGGAGCTCGCCGCAGTCTCGGCGCCGATCCTCGGTTTGTTCGCCGCAGATGATCGGGGCATCAAGGTCGACTCGGTCAACGCGTTTCGCGAGGCTCTCGATCGGCTCCGCAAGCCCAACGAGATTCATATCTATCCGGACGTAGGTCATGCTTTCGCCAACCCGACGGGGCGCAACTATCATGCTGAAACCGCGCAGGATGCGTGGGCGAAGACGCTCGACTTCCTGGGACGCTACATGTCGTCGGCCGAAGAATCCTCTGATGCGTCCTGACGGTCCTCTGCGGGTGGACGTTCGCAAGTCAGCCTGAGCTGCAACGGGGCACTCGTAAAATGTATCGTCGAGATTCCGTCCTTGTCACAACGCAGGGAAGCGTGCGCCGTAACGAACCCGGGCACCAGGAGTTCATTCACGGAGTTGTCATCGTTGCTGATGCAGAATTGGCGCGATGCCGCGAGCGTCATCTGTCGCCGCGGCACGGTGAGCGTGGTCTCGACCGCCCGTTGGCCCTCGAGACGCTCCGCACCGACGGACTTGAACGTGTCCAGGACGCTGAGCGTGAGCGAGGCCGGTATTCCGCTGCAACGTATCGCGGCGCGAAGCCCGAATTCGATGGCAGGCAGGTCGATGAGACGCAGGCGCGCATCGCGCGGCGCTACGCCGACCCGGGTCTCCTGGGCCGCAATGACGATAGCGCCGTCCGCCGCGGCCGATTGAGCGGCGAGGCATGCCGTCGCGAGCAGCGCCAGAATGGGAACCCCTTGCTGATTCATCGGCCTAAGGCTACGGCAAGGCGACACAAAAACGAAGGTCTGCAAGGTTGATCAGGAAGGCGGTACATTTCACGTACAAGGCAGCCCGACGCATCGTCGTCGGTGTCGTCGGTGCGACCGTGTTGCTGCTCGGCATCATCATGATAGTGACGCCCGGACCCGCACTCGTGGTCATCCCGATCGGCCTTGCGATCCTGAGTATCGAGTTCACATGGGCGAGAGCCTGGCTCCGGCGCCTGCGGGAATCGATAAGTACGCGCAACAACAACGACCTCGGGCAGCGGGCCGAGTCTCACCGCCAGCGCGTCACGAACGACTAGGGTCTGTTAGCACTGGGCGATTGCCCTGGAAAAAAAAGGGCGCCGGAGAACCGGCGCCCGAGTTGATGCGGCAGGGGGGGAATTGCCGCCGGGCCATCGAGGCCCGTTCACGCCGAACACTGCCGGCGCATTTTCCGGTCCGGCCCGCCAGGTCGTCAGGGGGAGAGAAGATCCTGGCGGGTGTCCGACCGGAAGGGGACTCTGCAGGTGAGGCTTACTCGTTTCCTGCAATCAGCGTAGAACTGGTGTCCGCCAGCCGGATATCAAGGTCTATCAGCACATCCCGTGCGATCGATTCCGCGGCGCGGGCCGCAGCGTCTTCGCTGGCTTTTTCCGCGATTCTGAGCGCGCTGGCCGCCGCATCTTCTGCGACCGCCGTGTTGGTGACGTCCCGGGTTTCCTTTGCAAGGGCATCTTCCGCGGCAAAGGAAACGCCGATCAGGACGACCACCGCAGCAAGCAGCGCCAGGTGGTTTTCCAGATTCTTCAGTCTCATCGTCGTTTCCTCGTTTCAGTGTCAATTCTGCGTCGGCCTTTCGACCGTGTTCGATCATCGTATTGCACAAGCCATGCCAAATCCGAAAACCTTTTTATTTCAGCAACTTAATCAGAAACAGGTGGTTACGAAAATCCGTAAATTACGAAAAATCGTGAGACTATTTACGGAATATCGTATAGACTGCGCAAATGATCGCCCACCAGGACTATGAATGGCTGTTTCGCAAGGCGCCCGTGATGTCCACCTCGATTGCGGAGGACGGTACCTACCTCGACGTCAATGACGCGATGCTGGAGCGCCTCGGCTACTCGCTCGAGGACATGGTGGGCAGACGGCCCGAGGATTTCGTCACGCCCGAAACTGCCGAGCGCATCGAAGGTGAAATGCGTCCGGCGATGCGCCGCCGCGGCAGACTCGAAAACACGCCCGTGAGCTTCGTTACCGCAACCGACGAGATCGTCGACTGCGTGACGAACGCGTTCATCGAGTTCGACCGTGAAGGCGAGTTCGTCCGCACGATCGCGACGTACACCGAGGCGTCCGATCAGGCACGCGCGAACTACAAGTACCGTGCCCTGTACCGCTCGACCCCCGCCATGTTGCACACGGTCGATGGCGACGGCCGCATCGTTACCGTGACCGACCACTGGCTCAGCAAGCTCGGTTTCACGCGCGACGAGGTACTCGGGCGCCCGGTGACCGATTTCATGAGCGTTGCCGACCAGCGCAAGTACCGCGACGGCCGACTCAAGGAGCTGATTGCCGAAGGCGAGTTCAACAACCTCGAGCGACAGATGGTCACCAAACAGGGTACGACGATCGATCTCGTCATGTCGGCGATCCCGCACTACGACGAGGACGGCGCTGTCGATCGCCTGCTCGTCGCGTCCAAGGACGTGACGTCGCGCAACCGTGCCGAGCGCGAACTGCGACGCACCCTCGCGGAAAACGCCCGGCTGCGCGAAGAACTGCAGCTCGAACGCGACTATTTGCGCGAAGAGGTCAACGTCGCGATGAACTTCGGACGCATCGTCGGGACGAGCCAGGCATTGCGGCGCATGTTGAAGAGAGTCGAGGCCGTTGCCGAGACGCCCGCCAGTGTCCTGTTGCAGGGCGAGTCAGGGGTCGGCAAGGAACTCGTCGCGAGGGCCATCCACAATCGCAGCCCGCGCGCCGACGGGCCGCTGGTCAAGGTGAACTGCGCCTCGATCCCGAAGGAGCTCTTCGAGAGTGAGTTCTTCGGGCACGTGAAAGGCGCTTTTACCGGCGCGCACCGCGATCGCATCGGTCGCTTCCAGCTCGCCGACGGCGGCACACTCTTCCTCGACGAAGTGGGCGAGATTCCGATGGAACTGCAGGGCAAGTTGCTGCGCGTCCTCCAGGAAAGCGAGTTCGAACGGGTCGGCGACGACGTGACCCGATCGGTCGACGTACGTGTCATCGCGGCGACGAATCGCAATCTCGAGAAACTCATCGTCGAGGGCGAATTTCGGGAAGACCTCTTCTACCGGCTCAGTGTTTTCCCCGTCGAAGTCCCGCCGTTGCGAGAGCGCGGAGACGATATCGTGCAGCTGGCGCAGCACTTCCTCGAGCAAACCTGCAACGACTTCGGACGCGAGCCGTTGACCCTGACGCGCAGTCACGCCGCCAGCCTGAAAGCGTACGACTGGCCCGGCAACGTTCGCGAACTCAAGAACGTCATCGAGCGTGCCGTCATCCTCTCGCCGGGCAAGGTGCTGCGACTGGACCTGTCCCTGCCCGGCGTGAGTCCGCAATCCGACGGCGCTGCGGCGCCGGAGTCGCAGGACGACGATATCCTGACGGACAACGAGATGCGCGAGCTGCAGAAAGCGAATATCGTAAAGGCCCTGAAACGGGCCAATTGGAAGGTCTCCGGCACGGGCGGCGCGGCAGAGCTGCTCGGCGTCAGGCCGACGACCCTTGCGGACCGGATCAGGACGTTCCGAATCAAACGACCCGCGAAATGACACAGACAAAAACGAGCCTCGGTTTGCTGGCAGCCCTGCTGCTGGCCGTTTTGCCCGCGTTTGCCGCCGAAGAGAACCTGCCTGTCGGTGTGCGGGCCCTGCTCAACCTTCGCCAGCTGCCGGCCGACTCCCTGAGCATCTACGTCGAAGAC
>JANQGP010000277.1 GCA_028277265.1 Woeseiaceae bacterium
CCGACCGAGATGATCATCGAAGACTATGCGGACCGGTGGGCATTCCTCGTCGAGAATCTCGACATGCGATTGCCGGAGGGCTATGGAGAATAGCCCGACCCGGGTGAACCCGAGCTTCAGGGAATGATCTCATGGGACTGTTCGGCCCCAGATTCATGTTTGACGGTGGAACGACCGACTGGATTTTCGATTCCTACGCTTGGGCATTGGAAAACCTCGGCACGGACGTGTTTTATCAGTTTACGGACCTGGTGCTGCCCAATGACCGGTTTTTCCCCGATAAGCTCGATGAAATGGACAACGTAGCGGAAGGCCTGTTCACGCGAGTGCGACAGTATGCCGGCATGGGTGAATGGCCGTGCCGACTGGTCGCACAAGAAGAAGACGCGAACCCGGTAGTCGGTCCCGCGCTACTCATCAAGGGCGCTCCGAGCGGCCCGGCGGGAACGTTCTGTGTAACGGGTGGCAAGACTCCCACGATTGAAATTTCCTATAACCCTTCGCAGGTTAGGCGACCTGAGTCCCTCGTAGCGACCTTTGCTCATGAGCTCGCCCATTACCTGATTCACAGTGTTGAAACACCGCCGCCGGGCGGCGAAGAATTTGAAGAACACGCGACTGATCTTGTCGCCGTGTTCATGGGATTTGGCGTCTTTCTTGCCAACTCCGCATTCACATTCAGTCAGTACACGGACGTCGATTCACAGGGCTGGCGGACGTTTGCGCAAGGCTACCTGTCCGAAACGGAACTTACATACTGTCTCGCAGTATTCTTGCACCTGAAGAATATCGACCGAGCGACTGTCGAGCCTTACTTGGACAAGAATCTCAGAAAGGTACTCAAGACCGCTTTGATGGAAATGAAGCATCTGCCGGACGAGGTACAGCGCCTTCGCAGCATCACGTCGGACAGGATGGCCTAGCCCGCAATTTGGCAGAGCTCGATTGTCGGGTTCGGCTTAGTGGTCGCCCTTGTGCGTTTTGCGCATTGGGCATTGGGCCTGATGCAATCCGAATTCCTCGGCGGACAGATTGCCGTCGCCGTCCAGGTCGAGGTCTTCGAACATTGGAGCGTTCTTCGCGTTCTTCAGTTTCCGCCCTTCAGCCGCACGTTCGGACATGCGTTCCGCGCGAAACGCATAGAATTCTTCGGATGTAACGACGTCATCTTAGACGACGCCGATCAACCGGAGTGACGCTTTTCGAGCCGTCGCGAGACGTCCTCCAGGCTCAGCCCGCTTTCCGCAAGCAAAACGATCACGTGATAGATCAGATCGGCGGCCTCATCGACGGTCTCCTGCCGGCTCCCTGCGGCGGCTGCCAGCGCCAGTTCCAGGCCTTCCTCACCCACTTTCTGGGCGATACGTTTCGTGCCGGCGGCGGCGAGCCTCGCCGTGTAGCTTTTTTCCGAGCCGCGCTCGAGCCGGTCGTTGACGATAGACTCGAGTCGGGCGATGAAGGCGATATCTGGTTTGCTCACATCAGTCTCTCAGGAACGCATTTCGATACCGTTTTCGACAAGGTACCGTTTGAGGTCGGGTATCGGGATCTCGGCGCTGTGGAACACGCTCGCTGCAAGGGCGCCGTCAACGTCCGACTCGACGAATACCTCGAGAAAGTGCCGCATTGCACCGGCGCCCCCTGAGGCGATGAGGGGCACGTCCGACACGTCGCGAGCGACGGCCAACTGCTCACAGTCGTAACCGCGGCGCACACCGTCCTGGTTCATGCAATTCAGGACAATCTCACCGGCGCCGCGTGACTGCACTTCGGTTACCCAGTCGAGCGTTTGCCGTTGTGCGGCCGTGGTTTTGTCCGGATCTCCGGTGTACTGGTAGACGAACCAACCGTCGGCTTCTTCTCGACTGTCGATGCCAATGACCACGCACTGCGACCCGAAACGTTCGGCGAGCTCAGTGATCAGGTAGGGGTTCGCCAGTGCCGGTGAGTTGATCGAGATCTTGTCGGCGCCCTTGTTGAGGACGTCTTCGGCATCGGCCAGCGACCTGATTCCGCCCGCGACGCAGAAAGGAATGTCCAGCACACGCGCCACGTTGCTGACCCAGCTTCGATCCACGCTGCGTTCGTCCGGACTTGCGGTTATGTCGTAGAAGACCAGCTCGTCAGCGCCTTCCTCACAATAGCGCGCGGCCAGATCGAGGATGTCCCCGACGATACGGTGATTGCGGAACTGGACGCCTTTGACGACGACGCCGTCGCGCACGTCGAGGCAGGGGATTATTCGCTTCGCCGGAATGACGATACCTCCGCTTCGGTGATTTTTCCATCAAGCAGGGCGCGGCCGGTTATCGCCGCCGGCACGCCCAGTTCGCGCAGTAACTCGAGATCCTCGATGTCCCTTACGCCACCCGACGCCTGAAGCTGCAGCGTCGGATAGCGCTGCAGGATTTCTGCATAAAGATGAAAGTTCGGTCCTTCCATCGCGCCGTCGCGGGAGACGTCGGTGCACAGTACGTGAATCGCCCCCGCGGCTGTGTATTCGTCGAGTGCCTCCCACAGCGACACACCGGTATCCTCGGTCCATCCTTTAGCCGTCAACATCGGCATGGCGTTTTCGTCGAGGCGCACGTCGAGCGCCGGAACCAACCGATCGGCACCGAGTTCTTCCATCCATTCGATGACTACCCGCGGCTCGTAGATGGCGACACTGCCTATCACGCAGCGTGTCACGCCCGCGTCGAGCCAGCCCTCCACATCGGCACGAACTCGAATGCCGCCGCCCAGTTGAACCGCCAGCCTCGACTGTGCGGCGATCTCCGCAACGATCTCGCGGTTTTGCTGTGCACCGGAGCGTGCACCGTCGAGATCAACGAGGTGCAGGTCGGTAACATCGAGCGCCGAGAAACGGCGACCGATGGCTGCGGGATCACTGGAGTACTCCGTCGTCTTGTCGAACTCTCCCTTGAGCAGGCGTACACACTTGCCGTCCTTGAGATCGACCGCCGGGATGATCCTCATGCGTTCAGCCCCAGGAAGTTCGTAAGCAGTTGCGCACCCGCAGCGGATGAGCGTTCCGGGTGAAACTGCGCAGCAACGAAGTTGTCGCGTCCGATGATCGCGGAGAACTCCACGGAGTGCCGGGCGGTTGCGAGCGTGTAGTTCGAGACGGGCAGGGCATAGCTGTGCAGGTAATAGAACCAGCTGCCATCGTTTACACCTTTCAACAGGTCATGCTCGCCCCGGATCGTGGTCTCGCACCACCCCATGTTAGGAACCGTGAAACCCTCGGCGACGTCGAGCTTTCGGGCAGTGCCCGGGACAATGCCGAGGCATTCGACGTCTTCCTCCTCGGACGCCTCGCACAGCAGCTGCATGCCGAGGCAGATGCCCAGGACCGGCTGTTGCAGGCCCCGGATCACGTCAACCAGGCTTGCATCCCGTAGTCGTTGCATCGCGTCCCGAGCCGCGCCAACGCCGGGAAGCACGACGTGCTCGGCTGCCTTGATGACCCCTTCATCCGTCGTCAATACGGCTTTTGTGTCGAGACGCTCAAAGGCATAGAGCAGTGAGGCGATATTGGCGCCGCCGCTGTCGATGATCGCAACGGGGCTCACAGTGCGCCTTTCGTCGATGGCAATTCCGAACCTTCCCGTCTGAACGCCGGGCGTATGGCGCGTCCCACGGACTTGAAGCAGGCCTCGACCATGTGATGCGTATTCTCACCCGTGACTTCGATGTGCAATGCGGCGCCGATCGACTCCGCCAGCGAGCGAAAGAAGTGTCCGACCATCTCCGTGGACAGTTCGCCGACGTTGTCGCGGGGGAAACTGCCCTTGAAGACGAATGCGCCGCGGCCTGAGAGATCCAGAGCCACCTTTGCCTCACTCTCGTCCATCGGCAACAGGAATCCGTAGCGGCCGATGCCGTATTTGTTACCGAGCGCCTGCCGCAGGGCCTTGCCGAGACTGATTGCGACGTCTTCCACGGTGTGGTGCTCATCGACCTCCAGATCGCCTTCGCAACGAAGCCGTAACCCGAATCCGCCATGCTTCGAAATCTGTTCGAGCATGTGGTCGAAGAAGCCGATACCGGTCGAAATCGACGTATCGTGCGTGCTGTCCAGGTTTACGAACACGGAGATCCGGGTCTCGTTCGTATTGCGGACGACCTCACCCGTGCGCTCGGCGTGGCAAAGCCGGTCTACGATCTGAGGCCAGGTCAATACGTTTTCAGCATCGCAGTTCACGAGCAGGCCGCGCACGCCGATGCGTTCAGCCAGTTCCATATCGGTCAAGCGATCGCCCACGACGGCCGAGGCGCCGAGATCGATGTCGGTGGCGGCCAGGTAGCGGGTCAGCAGTCCCGTGCGGGGCTTGCGGCATTCGCAGCTGTCGGTCGGCAGGTGAGGGCAGACGAACACCTCGTCGAAGCCGATGCCCTGCGACTCGAACAGGTGCATGACCAGCGCGTGTGGAGCCTCGAAATCGGCCTGCGGAAACGACTCGGTCCCGAGGCCATCCTGGTTCGTCACCATGACGAAGCGATATCCATGCGCCTTCAACTCGAGCATTGCCGGCATCACGCCGGGGACGAGCCGAACCTTGTCGATCGCGTCGACCTGGAAGTCGTCCGGCTCCTCGATCAGCGTCCCGTCGCGGTCGACGAACAGTACTTTCTCAGCCATGCTCACCATCCGCCATCGTGTCGAGGGCCTGAAGCAGCCGGTTGTTCTCCCCGGGCGTCCCGACGGAAATGCGAATACAGTCGTCCAGGTCGGCGCCGAAATGGCGCAGCAGGACGTTGTTCGTCTGGCAGTGCGCCATCATGCGCCGGGCATCGTCCACGCGTATCAGAAGGAAGTTGGCGTCGCTCGGCCACACCTTGCGGACGAACGGGTACGTCGCGAACGCGGCGGCCAGTCGTTCCCGCTCTGCCACGATCTCCGCTACGGCATCGCGGGCGAGCTCGAGTTGCTCGTCCTGCAGCGCGTCTTCGACACACTCGACGACAGGCGTTGCCAGTGCATAAGGCGCCTGCACGGCACCCAGCATCCTGATGACGGCTGCCGGGCCGGCGACCGCGCCGCAGCGAGCCCCGGCGAAGCCCAGCGCCTTGGACAGGGTCCGCAGCACGAGCAGGTTGTCGTATCGGTTCAACAGGGCCGTCACGGATTCATGCCGGCCGAATTCGACGTAGGCTTCATCCACGACGATGGCTGACGCGTCGCCACGAGCCTGCAGCAGGCGTTCGAGATCGGACAGCGCCAACGTCGTGCCTGTCGGATTGTTCGGCGAGCATATGAATATCAGACGCGTCGTATCAACGCAGGCCGCGAGAACAGCGTCGATGTCGATAGCGAAGTCCTGCTCCGGCAGGGACCGGACCTCGACAAGCTCCGCCCCCTGAACCGCGGCGTAATGGCGGTACATCGAGAACGACGGCGAAGTGACGAGCACGCTGTCGACTCCGGCGCGGCAGAAGCAGCGAATGATGAGATCGATCGCCTCGCTCGAACCTCGCGTGACGAGTAGCTGGTCGAACGCGCAGCCGAAGCGCTCGGCGAGCGCGCGCTGCAGCTTCCGCGGCCGGACTTCGGGGTATCGATTGAGCGGTCGGCGAAAATCGCCGACCAGGCTGCCCCGCGGTGACTCGTTGGCATTCAGGCGGATCGTGTCATCCACCTGCTCGGCCGCCTCGTAGGCGTGCAGCGCCCGAATCTCCGGCCGCACGAGCTTGACGATACTCACGGGTCGCTCCCGAGACGGCGCGTTACGGCAGCGGCATGGGCGTCGAGCCCCTCCAGGGCCGCCAGACTGACGACGGCATCGCCAAGGTTGGCGAGTCCCTCGCGCGAGAGTTCCTGCACGGTCATCATGCGCAGGAACTGATCCAGGCCGAGGCCGTTGTAGTTGCGCGCGAAGCCGTACGTCGGGAGTACGTGATTGGTGCCGCTGCAATAGTCGCCGACCGACTCGGGCGTCCACTCGCCGACGAACACCGAACCGGCGTTCCGCACGGCCGGTAGCAGCTCCCGGGCCCTCTCCACCTGGAGGATGAGGTGTTCGGGGGCGTACGCGTTACTCACCTCGATCGCTGTCGAGAGGTCGGCGACGACGATCAGGCGTGAATTCTCCAGCGCTGCACGCACGATATCCGCACGCGACAGGCCGGCCAGCTGCGCGTCGAGTTCTTTCGCAACAGCCTGTGCAAGCGCGGGAGAATCGGTCACCAGAAGTACTTGCGAATCGGCGCCGTGTTCGGCCTGCGCCAGCAAGTCGGCCGCGACGAATTCTGGCGAAGCGTCGGCATCGGCGATGACGAGGACCTCGGACGGCCCGGCCGGCAAGTCGATTGCGGCGCCCGCAACGTCCGCGCTGACCAGCGACTTTGCGCAGGTTACCCAGGCGTTTCCGGGGCCGAAAATCTTGCACACCTTGGGGACGCTTTCGGTCCCGTAGGCCATCGCCGCAATGGCCTGAGCGCCGCCGATCTTGAAGATATCCTCGACACCGGCGCGACTGGCGGCGACGAGTACCGCAGGATCGGCACTGCCGTCGGATCGCGGCGGCGTGCACAGGACTCGCGTCGGGCAGCCTGCGATCGCGGCTGGCACGGCCAGCATGATCGCCGCGGACGGCAGGGGCGCGGTACCTGCGGGCACGTAAAGCCCCACGGCATCGATCGGGTGGCTGATGCGTTCGCACACGACGCCCGGCATGGTCTCGACGCGTATCGTGGCGGGCCGCTGGGCTTCGTGAAAGCGACGCACGTTCCCGATAGCCAGGTCGATCGCACGGATGTCGGATTCGTCGAGTTCGCGCTCTGCCGCGGCGATCTCGTTCGCGCTGACGGCGAGATTCTCGAGCCTGACACCGTCGAACCGTTCGCCGAGTTCGCGCACGGCAGCGTCACCACGCTCGCGGACATCGGCGATGATCGCCGCCGTCGATGCCCGCATCGACGCGCCGTCAACGAGTGCGGGCCGAGCCAGCAAACGGCCTTGCACATCGGAGTCCAGTTCGGACCAGGTAACGGTCGATGCCGGGCTCATGCGAGCATCTTCTCCACGGGCAGGACGAGCAGGGAGCTTGCGCCCGCGGCTTTGAGGTTCTCGAGAGTTTCCCAGAACACGTTCTCGCGACAGACGGCATGGACGGCAACCTTGTCGTCGTTGCCGTCGAGACGCAGGATCGTCGGCGCCTCGGAACCCGGCAGCAGGTCGCGGATCTCGGCGAGTGCCTCTTTCGGGGCGTGCAGCATGATGTACTTGCTCTCGTGAACCTGCAGCACCCCGTCCAGCCGCTGCAGTATCTTGTCCACGAGGGCCTGCTTTTCGTCGCCGAGCGGTTTGCGTGTCTGGATCACGACGGCTTCGCTTTCGAGCAGGACATCGACCTCGGCAAGGCCGTTGGCCCTGAGCGTGCCGCCCGTCGAGACGATGTCGCAGATGTAGTCCGCCCGTCCCAGCTTCGGCGCGATTTCAACGGCGCCCGAGAAATAGACGGGCTCGGCTTCAACGTCGTTTTCATCCAGAAACCGCTTCAATAAACCTACATAACTTGTTGCAATCCTTTTATTTGACAGCGACTCCGGACCGTCGTATACGGCGTCTTCCGGCGCGGCGAGAGAGAGTCGGCAGTGACCGAAATCAAGCGCGAAAACCTGCTTGAACTCGGTCGGGCGGCCGTCGGCGGCGCGGTTCAGGCGCTTCTCCTCGACGACATTCAGGCCGACGATGCCGAGATCGCAGATATCCTCACCGACGAGGCCCGGGATGTCGTCGTCGCGAACCAGCAGCAGATCGATCGGCATGTTCTCGCCGTAGCAGATGAGCTGGTCCTTGCTCCGGGTGAGCTTGAGTCCGCAGCGTTCGAGCAGATCGATGGAGTGATCGGTCAGGCGCCCGGTTTTTTGCACCGCAATCTTGATGCGCTGCTCGGAGGGTTCCATGGTGCTGTCCTCAGGAGTGGTGAAGACGTTCGATTGCGGCCTGGTAGCCGCCGAACCCGTCCGTGAGAAAGCGCGCGACGCGACCGATCGTGGTCACGCTGACGCCGGTGAGATCGTGGATCTTTCGATAGGTGAGACCCTGCTCGAGGTACTCGACCACCTGCCAACGGTCTACGAGCGCCTGCAGCTCGGCCGGCGTGCAAAGGTCCTTGAAGAACTTGCGGCACTCGCCGACGTCGTCGAGGCTGATGATGGCCTCGAACAGGGCGTCTTCGGCGCGGGTGACCCGGCGGCCGGATTCGTTGCGATTGGGTTTCATAGCTAAACTAATGTATTAACGC
>JANQGP010000282.1 GCA_028277265.1 Woeseiaceae bacterium
CTTCACCGATCGGCGCCGTCCCGGACACCGCGACGTGCGGGCCGCTCCGGATGGCGCGGCAGTAGCCGACATGGCGCTCCCAGGGCGCCCCACTTTGAACTCGCACTCGTCTTGTCATAGATTCCATGTTAAAAAGAATTTGTATTTATTTAATTTAAAACAATTTTTTTAGTGCTCTCCGGCGCGTAGGTAAGCCATACGACGGACCCCAGCATGTAGAAGACCGCGCCAGCGAGCACAGCCGGCGACTCGAGCATGCCGGTTTGTTGCAGGTACAGGATGACCATCGGCACGACGACCAGCAGCCGCGCGATCTCCAGCTTGCGAGCCTTCTCGCGGCCTTCGTTGAGAAAGCCGAGCGTCAGTAGCAGGGTCCACAGCGCCACGCAGGGCACGATGACGCTCTGACCGTCCGCATACAGCTTGCCGATCCACATAACCGCCGCGATTGCGACGATGAACTGGGCGATCGCATAACGGCGGATGCTCGCCGCCACGAGCGGGTCGAACTTGTGAAACGTTGCGAGGTCCGTGCGGTGCTTTGGGTAGCGAGCCTCGACGTCATCGGGCCGCCAGCCCGTACGCCGGAACCAGATCCCGAACTTGTCCCGCCAGCGCTTTGCCTTGCGCGCGTCGAACAGGAGGTAGTCGTAGACCTGCAGGTTCGCCCAGAACGGGTTCCAGCTTGCCAGGGGCTTGCGCACGCCGAAGACCACGGGTTCATCGTCGCGCTCGGGCTCGTAGGTGCCGAACAGCCGGTCCCAGATGATGAGCATGCCGCCGTAGTTCCTGTCGATGTACCGCTCGTTTTGAGCGTGATGGACCCGATGATGCGACGGCGTCATCAAGACCGCCTCGAGGGGCCCGAGACGCCGGATGTGTTGGGTGTGAACCCAGAACTGGTAGATCAGGTTGATCGCATTGACAACCAGCAGCACTTCCAGCGGAAAGCCGATGAGGAACAGCGGCAGGTAGAAGATCCAGCCGAACAGGAACCCCGTGCTCGTCTGCCGCAACGCCGTCGACAGGTTGTAGTCCTCGCTCTGGTGGTGCACGGCGTGTGCCGCCCAGAGTATCGATATCTCGTGGCTGAAGCGATGAAACCAGTAGTACATGAAATCCCAGGCAATCGCCGCAACGATCCAGAGACCGATGCCGCGCGGCGACAGGTCGAACCAGGCCAGCGGCATGTCGACGAGCGCGAAGTTCTCCAGGACGTAACCCCACGCCAGCAGTGGCAGGAATTTCGTGAAATACCCGATCGTCGTATCGAGCATGCCTGCGCTGATGCTGTTGATTGCGTCATTCGGGCGAAAATGGTGCGTGCCTCGCCGCCAGTCGACAACGAGCTCAATGATGATGGCGAGCAGAAAAAACGGCACCGCGAGTGCGATCAGGTCCATGAGGCAAGTTTACGGTAAGCTGCGCGGCGTACGAAACAGGAAAACGCATGATCAACCGTCGCGAAATCGAAATCCTCATCGCCGCACTCGAAACACTGGATGCGGGCTACGGGGACATGCCCGATTTCAATCCCGAATTCGACGTTGACCGGGTACTGGACGTCGTCGTCGAGACGGCCGCGCGGATGCAGGACAACTACCCGTATTACCACCCGCAGTATGCGGGCCAGATGCTGAAGCCGCCTCACCCCGTGGCGAGACTCGCCTATGCACTGTCCCTGTGGGTGAATCCGAACAACCACGCGCTCGACGGCGGACGCGCCAGTTCCACGATGGAAAAGGAATGCATCGTCGAGCTGGGCCGCATGTTCGGCTGGGACGGTCCGCTCGGGCACCTGGCGGGCGGCGGCACGATGGCCAACCTGGAAGCCCTGTGGGTTGCCGGCCGCCTGCACCCCGGCAAGCGCGTGATCGCATCGGACCAGGCACACTACACGCACGGCAGAATCACCGAGGTGCTCGGCATTCCTTTCACGCCCGTGCCGACCGACGCTTGCGGACGCATGCGTGTGGACGAGGTCGGGCGACTGCTTGATGCCGGCGACGTGGCGACGGTGGTCGTCACCATTGGCAACACGGGACTGGGCGCGATCGATCCGGTCACCGAAATCGTCAGGCTCCGTGAGACGCATGAGTTTCGCATACACGCTGATGCCGCGTACGGCGGATACTTCGGTCTTTGCAGTACGCTCGATGCGGAAAGCCGCGCTCAGTACGGCGCGCTGACGCACGTCGACTCGATTGTTATCGACCCGCACAAGCACGGCCTGCAGCCTTACGGCTGCGGCTGCATACTGTTCCGCGACCCGTCCGTCGGCGCCCTGTACAAACACGGTTCACCGTATACGTATTTCAGCTCCGCAGATCTGCACCTCGGCGAGATCAGCCTGGAGTGCTCCCGCCCGGGTGCCTCGGCAGTCGCGCTCTGGGCGACGCAAAGACTGCTGCCGCTCGACCGGAACGGCGAGTTCGCGCAAGGCCTCGACAAGTCGCTGCGCGCTGCGCGTACGTTCTGGCACGATCTGCACAACAGCAGCTCGTTTACGTCTCTGATGCCGCCCGAACTCGATATCGTGGTTTACGCGGTCAACGCGCCGACGACGTCACAGGCCTCCGCACGCGCGCGCGAGGTCTTCGGGAAAGCGGCATCGCGCGAGCTTCATCTTGCGCTGATTGAGTTGCCCGTCGATCTCGTCAGGCACTATGCACCGCGGATTGACGCCGACAGCGAAACGATCACGTGTCTGCGCTCGGTCCTGATGAAGCCCGAGCACGAAGAATGGCTGGAACGGCTCACAGCGTTGCTCGAAGCGAGCGCACAATAGCGAAGCCGAGATAGAAGCACGCGAACCCGCCCACGAGTGTGCTGAACAGGTACGTGAAAGAGTAGAAGAGCTCGTTGCGTTGCAGCATCGTGTTGAGCTCCATCACCATCGTTGACAGTGTCGTGAAACTGCCGCAGAAACCGATGGCGAACAGCAGGCGGTACTGGTCGGGGATGATGCCGGCTTCGTTGAACCAGGACGAGTGCGCGATCAGGTGCGCGAGCATGCCCATGACCAGGCAGCCAAGCAGGTTGGCGCCGAGCGTACCCCACGGGAAAGCGACGTCGCGTTGCAGAAAGACGTTCATCGCAAATCGCGCCATGGCGCCGAGCGCGCCGCCGACGGCGACGAAGAAATACGACCAGAGAATCCCCCGCACGTCAGGCCGCGTTTACGCGGGCAAGCGCGTCGCGATACTCGCGCTCCATCCGCAGCACGATGTCCCTGGCGGGAAGAACGGCATCGATATTGCCGACACCCTGCCCTGCACCCCAAATGTCTTTCCAGACTTTTGCTTCGATTTCGCTGCCCTTGCTGAAGTCCATGTCCTCCTTGCTACCTTCCGCAAGGTCGTTGGGATCCAGGCCGCTGTTGCGAATGCTGCCGGCCAGGTAGTTGCCGTGAATTCCCGTGAATAGCGAAGAGTAGACGATATCCGCCGCCTTGCTATCGACGACCATCTGCTTGTAGTCCGGCAGCGCACGGGCTTCCTCGCTGGCGATGAACCGGGTGCCGCTGTAGGCAAGATCCGCGCCCATCGCCGTGGCGGCCAGTACGTCGTCACCACGCGATATGCACCCGGAGAGAATCAGGCAGCCGTCGAACTCCTCGCGGATCTCCCCGATCAGCGCGAACGGGCTCAGCGGGCCGGCATGTCCACCCGCACCCGCGCAAACGGCGATGATCCCGTCGACACCCTGCTCCATGGCCTTGCGCGCATGCCGAACACTGATGATGTCGTGAAACACGAGTCCGCCGTAGTCGTGAACCGCCTTGACGATATCGCGGGGCGGGTTGAGGCTCGTAATGATGATGGGCACTTCCTCGGCAACACACACCTCCATGTCGGCCAGAAGACGTTTGTTGCTCGGATGAGCGATCTGGTTGACGGCGAACGGCGCAACGGGGTCGCCCGGATTCTCCTTGACGTGTGCGGCGATCTCGCTCTTGATTTCCCGAATCCAGTCGACCAGCAGTTCCTGCGGCCGCGCGTTCAACGCCGGAAACGAACCGACGATACCGGCCTTGCACTGGGCAGCGACGAGCTTCGGGTTCGATACGATGAACATCGGCGCGCCGATGAGCGGCAATCGCAACTTGCCGGTGAGGGACTCGGGAAGTGACATCACTTCTCTCCTGGCAACGGGTTCTTGAACTCAGCCAATAATTCAGGGAACCTGCCGGTCGATCGTCAGCATGACCGAGCGGTTCTCGGCCGGTCGAACCAGCATCGAGCCGAACCAGTCACCCGACTGGGCCGCGGGGCCGCCTGATAGCGAGACCCGGGCGAGCAGCTCGATCTCGGCGAACGCGGACAGGTTGCGACCGGCGACCATCGATTGCGCATCCGAGAGTGAAACGACGGCCGGGAGTTCGGTCAGCATGCGACGCGCCACCGCGATCGGTGGCGTCGGCGCTGCTGGGTCGCGGGCGATGATGAAAACACTCGCGTCCTGCGTGATGCTCGCCATCGCTTCCTCGGACAGCGAGATCCTCGCGGAAACCACCGCATCATCGGAGGCTTCGGCTTCCGGTGCGACGGTTGCGGCTTCCGGGGCCGCAGCTGCGGCCGGGGCGGCTTCACCGCGCCAGATAGCGATATTCTGCTCCAGGATGCTGCGGACCTCGGGCGGCGGATTGAGTCCGAGCAGGATTTCCCAGCGAGCGGCTGCGGTTTCCAGATCGCCGCGGTTGGCCGACGCAACGCCCGCATAGAACAAAGCCGACTGGTTGCTCGGATCGAGTGCCAGCGCGTTCTCGATCAGGCTGGCCGTGCGGCCTTCGATCGGCGTCTGGTCACGATTGATGATCGCGATGGCCAGGTCGACCATGGTCTGGGCATTCTGCGCGCCTTCGAGCTCCATGATCTTCTCATAGGTCTCTGCGGCCGCCTCGTAGTTGCGCATGGTCGTGTAGGTGCGGCCAAGCATGTTCCAGCCGCCCAGGTCGTCGGGATTCTCGGCAAGGCGCGCCTCGAGGGAGGCAATGACATCGTCCATCGGCGGCAGGTTGCCGTTCTCCGAAACGCTCCGACCGGACGGTACGCCCGGACGTCCGACGGCGTCGTACATGCCGACGGACAAGGCGACCGTGAAGACGATGATCGCGGCAACGAGCGGTGACAAACGATGGGCGCGGCGCCACAGGGGCCAGACGGCGAACCCGATGGCCAGCAGGCACAACAGGACAAGGACGATCCAGAATATCACTCAGCGGTTCCTTCTTTGGCGTCGTCCTCGATGGGCAGCGAGGCCCGATGCCGGATGACGCGGACCAGTCCGATCAGCCCGATGAGCGCGAGAACGAAAGGCGCTATCCAGACCATCAGCGTCTTGCCCGACATTTGCGGCCGATACAACGCAAACTCGCCGTATCGCGTGACGAGGAAATCGGCGATTTCGGCATCAGTCTGGCCTTCTTCGATCATGCGCGCGATCTCGCGCCGCAGGTCGGCCGCAAGCGTTACGTTGGAATCCTTGATGCTCTGGTTCTGGCACTGCAGACAGCGGACCTCGGAAATCAGTCGTTCATAGCGCGCCTGCAGATCGGGATCGTCAAAAGTCTCGCCCTGGTCGATGGCGAGGGCCGGGAGCGCCAAAAGCGCTGCAAGCAGCGCAACGATACTGCGTTTCACTGATTTACCCCTTGCATGCGTGAGAGAAACTCCCGCTCCCAGATCGCCGGGTCCAGCGGCCCCAGATGCTTGTAGACGACCGTGCCTTCGGGATCGAGCAGGAACGTCTCGGGCGCGCCATACACACCCCAGTCCATGCCGACCCGGTTCTGCGGATCGTAGGCCGAGGCAATATAGGGATCGCCGAGTTCGCCCAGCCAGCGAATCGCATCCGGCCGCGAGTCGCGCCAGTTCAGGCCGTAGATCGGAATTGACTTGCTGGCGGCGAGGTCCATCAGGAAGCCGTGCTCGGCACGACACATGACGCACCAGGTCGCCCAGACGTTGACGAGCGTATACTCGCCCGCAAAATTGGCGGTTCCAATCATGACTTCGGGGTTCTTCAACGTCGGCAGCTCGAATTCCGGCGCCGGCTTGCCGATGAACGGCGACGGCAAAGCGCGCGGATCGCCATGGCGCAATCCCATGACAAGAAACACGATCAGGCCGAGGACGAGCACCAGCGGCCAGATGAAGCGGTTCATGCAGTCGCCTCCCGCGCTTTCGGAGCCTTGCTCTTCTCACGAACATTGACGCGATACCGCCGGTCACTGGCCGCGATCAGGCCGCCGATGGCCATGATCAGACAGCCCAGCCAGATCAACCGGATGAGCGGTTTGTACTGGATCCGAACGCTCCAGCCGCCGTTGCCGAGCTGATCACCGAGGGCAACGAAAAGGTCCTTGTCGAGCCCGGCCCGGATGCCGGCTTCGGTCATTGGACTCGTCTGCACGAGATACTGGCGTTTCTGCGGCCTCACGGTGTCGATGAACCCGCCGTCTTTGCGAATATCGACGACGGCCTCGATAGCCGTGTAGTTCGGCCCGGTGACATTGCGCAGTTCACGCATTTCGAACTCGAACCCCGCGACCTCCGTCGACGTTCCGGGTGACAGCGCGCGGTCCGACTCGACACCGAACGCCGACACGATAGTAACGCCGAGCACGAACATGCCCATGCCGAAATGCGCGACCGTCATTCCGAGCATCGAGCGCGTCATGCCTGTCGCGCCTTTCTCGCGGCGCAAGGAGCGGATGACCGGAACGAGCGACGAGACGAGAATCCAGAACGCCGCGATACACCCGACCGCGAGCATCACGCTGATGCGGCCGTACACGAATAGCGGGACGATAATGCCGAGGACGACGCCGATGATGGCCGGCAACTTGAGGACATCGAGCCACGTACCGGTCGGCTGGGTGCGCCACGCTGCGTGCATGCCCATGCCGAGCAGGACGATCAGCGGTATCGTCGGGATCAGGAATGCGAAGTTGAACCATGGCTCGCCGATCGAGATCTTGCCCCAGTCCATCATCTGGTAGATAAGGGGTGCGAGCGTGCCGTACATGACAATTGCCGTCGCGATGACGAGCAGAACGTTGTTCAGCAGCAGGAACGTCTCACGCGAGAGCAGCGCGAATCCGGCGTCCGAATCGAGAGACGGCGCGCGCCACGCATACAGCGCCAGTGCGCCGACAACGACAACGCCGAGGAACGCGAGGATGAAAAAGCCGCGCGTCGGGTCCGTCGCGAACGCATGCACGGATACGAGGATGCCTGAGCGTACGAGGAACGTGCCGAGGAGGCTGAGCGAGAACGCCGTGATCGCCAGCAGCAGCGTCCAGCTCGTGAACAGGCCGCGTTTTTCGGTCACTGCCAATGAATGCATCAATGCCGTGCCGATCAGCCACGGCATGAACGAGGCGTTCTCGACGGCGTCCCAGAACCACCAGCCGCCCCAGCCGAGCTCGTAATAAGCCCACCAGCTTCCGAGCGCGATACCGAGCGTGAGGAACAGCCAGGCCACGGTCGTCCATGGTCGCGTCCACCTGGCCCATGAACGGTCGAGATCGCCGCTGAGCATGGCCGCGATCGCGAAGGCGAAAGCCACGGAAAAGCCGACGTAGCCGATGTATAGCAGCGGCGGGTGAATCGCGAGCCCCGGGTCCTGGAGCAGCGGATTGAGATCCGCGCCGTCGATCGCCGCCGGCACCAGCCGCTCGAACGGGTTCGACGTCAGGATCATGAAGGCCAGGAAACCGATTGACAGAAAACCCAGCACGCCGATGACCCGCGCCGCGAAAGCTTCCGGTATGCCCGCGCTGAACCGTGCAACGGCAAGCGTCCAGCCGGCGAGGACCAGGGCCCACAACAGCAGCGATCCTTCGTGCGCGCCCCAGACTGCCGATATCTTGTAGATCGTCGGGAGGGACAACTGCGAGTGGTTCGCGACGTAGAGCACCGAGAAATCGTCGGTCAGGAATGCGTACGTCAGACAGCCGAAAGCGATCGCGACGAAAACGAATTGCCCGGTGGCCGCCGTGCGGGCGACACCCATCATCGCTACGTCGTTTCGATAGGCGCCTACGAGAGGTACCACGAACTGGATGGCGGCGAGCACGAGCGCCAGGATCATCGCGAACTGGCCGATCTCAGGAATCATTCGGATTGCACCCCTCGGTTCCGCGGGCGACTGCCGCCTGTATGTCCTTCTGGTGCTTGGACAGGGATTCGGCTACTTCCGGCGCCATGTAGTTTTCGTCGTGCTTGGCGAGGATCTTATCGGCGACGAACACGCCGTCGTCCCCGATTCGGCCGTGCGCGACGACGCCCTGCCCCTCGCGGAACAGATCGGGAAGCACGCCCGAGTAAACGACCGGCATCGTGCAGGCCGTGTCCGTGACCTCGAAACTCACGTCGAGAGAGCCTTCTTCCCGTTGCACGCTGCCGCCGACGACGAGGCCGCCGATGCGAAAGTTGCGTTCACTCGGATGGTTGCCGGCGACGACGTCCGAAACCTCCACGAAGAACATCATGTTGTCTTCGAGAGCGCGGAGCGTCAGTCCCGCAGCAATGGCAATGCCGAGCGCAGCCAGTCCTATGGCCAACATGCGTTGCTGTCTTGGTTTCATTCACGTTCCTCAAGCGCCTTGAGGCGCACTTCGATATCGCGATAGACACGCTTGTGCCTGATTCGTGCGCGCCATTCGGAAAATACGATGATTAGAAGGGTCAGACCGAAGCAACTCCATACGTAGGCGCCGTAACCGCCCATCGCCAAACCGTCCATCAGCCGCCTCCTTTCGGTGACAGGATCATGTCACGCACCCAGCGCGTGCGGCGCTCCCTGTACAGCACTTCTGTACGTATACGCCGCAGCAGCATCGAGCCGAACAACAGCGTGAAGCCGAGAATCATGATCAGCAGCGCCGTCTTCATATCGGCGTCCATGGTCCCCCGCTTGAATACGGTCTGTCCCTGGTGGAGTGAACTCCACCACTCCACGGAGAAGTGCACGATGACGACGTTGACGACGCCGACGATCGCGAGCACCGCGCTGGCCTTGTCGGCCTTGGCCGTGTCGTCGATGGCCGCGCGCAATGCCATGTAGCCAAAGTACAGGAAGAGCAGGATGAGCTCCGACATCATGCGCGGGTCACCCCACTCCCACCACGTGCCCCACATCGGCCGTCCCCAGATCGAACCGGTGGCAAGCGCGAGAAACGTGAACGCGGCGCCGATCGGCGCCGCGGCAGCCGCGACGGCATGCGACAGCTTCATGCGCCATATCAGGCCGATTGCGCCGCCGGTCGCCATGATCATGTACGCCATCAGTGACAGGTAGGCCGAGGGCACGTGCACGTAGATGATGCGGAACGCATCCCCCTGCTGGTAGTCCATCGGGACGACAAACAGACCCTGCCATGTGCCCCAGGCGATGAGCGCGAGCCCGGGCACGGCAAACCACGGCGACAGGAGCGCGGCCGTTCTGTAGAAATGTGGCGGTGACGCCAACTTATGAAACCAGGTCCACATAGAGGTCAGGGCCTTGTGTCAAAGTCCGACATTTTACTCATTACTGATTCGCAATGCGGCAGCCGTTGCATAAGGCGCAAGGCTGATCGAGGCAATGGCATAGGCGCCGAGCGCCCAGATGCCGGTGGTATAGACGTCGTTGCTGGCAGCCAGTGAAACGGCATTTGCCCCGAGGATCATGATCGGCATCGCCAGCGGCAGGATCAGCAGGCTCAGCAGTGCCGTACCGCGGTGCAACCCGACGGTCAGCGCCGCCCCGATCGAACCGAGCAGGCTCAGGCTGATCGTGCCGAGCAGTAACGTGAGCATCATGACGCCGACCACGTCCATCGGCATCCTGTAGGTGATCGCCAGTACCGGCGAGACTATGACAAGTGGCACCCCGCTCGTCAGCCAGTGCGCCAGCGTCTTGCCGAGCACCAGCACCGGCAGCGGCTGCGGACTGACGAGTAGCTGGTCGAGACTGCCGTCCTCGAAGTCGCTCAGGAACAGAGAGTTCAGGGACAACAAGGTCGAGAGCAGGGCCGCAACCCAGAGCACGCCCGGGCCGCTGAACTCGAGTTGCTCCGCACTCGGGCCGACCGCCAGCGGGAACAACGTGCAGACCATCGCGAAAAAGAACAGCGGATTCAGTACGTCGCCGGGCCGTTTCCACGCGAGCAGCAGGTCGCGCTTCGCGGTGGCCAGAAGGCCGGACAGCATACCGGGCACCTGGCGATCGGTTGCGTTCACTGGATCGTCACCCGGTTGACTGGCGCCTCGAGTTCAACGTCCTGGTGCGCTGCCATGACGCACATGCCGCCTTTGGCGAGGTGTTCCTCGACGAGTTCGATGACGAGTGCCCTTCCCTCCCGGTCGAGATTCGTGAACGGCTCGTCCATGAACCAAAGCGGCACGTCGGCAAGCAGCATGCGGGCGAGTGCGACGCGGCGCTGTTGGCCGGCCGACAACGAACGCAGGATGAGCTTTTTGAGTCGCGAAATGCCGAGGCGCTCGTATACCGATTCGACGTCGATCGACGATTGCGCCCGCAGAGCGCTTTCGAAGCTGAGGTTCTCGACCAGCGTCAGGTCACCTTTGAGACCGGTCCGGTGCGCGAGCCAGACCAGCGCGCCGTGAAACTCCTGGCGCTGCTTCTCGACCGGCTTGTCGTCCCAGAAGACCTGGCCTGTTTCGAGGCTCAGCATGCCTGCGATGGCACGCATGAGGCTGGTCTTGCCACAGCCGTTGCGGCCCTCGAGAAGAAGCAGCCCGCCGCTCTCCTGCGCAAATGACAGGCCCTGGAACAGGCAGCGCTCGCCGCGGATCAAGGTGAGGTTGTCGGCCGATAGTTTGTGAGTCAATGTCTTACGCTCTGTCACCGATCGCCAACGTTTCGGAAACCACTAAGAAACATCCGTGTTTATCAGGTAATTGTTCAATCTTTGTCAGGTCGATTCTTACAAAGTTTCGCGTGCTTTTGAATTACAAGGAAACACGCGTTTTCCGGTTGCGCAATATCGGAAGCCAACCTTAGACTGGCCGAACCGGTCGAAAAACGACGGCTCGAAACGACCGGAACCGGACAATACCAACTTTTGCGCAACGAGACGATTGCGGGTTTTTGCCTATGGACCTAGGGGCAGCAGGCCTTAGAGAACAACCTTTTCCGACCCACGGCAAGCCGCTGGCGGTCGTCACTTACCACTCGCAGCGTGCGGCGCTCGAAATGCTCGGGGAGACGCATGAGCACCCAAGGGGCCTGTCGCTGCTGCAAGGCCCGACGCTTTCGGGCAAATCCGTCCTGATTCGCAGCTTTGTCGAATCGATCGACCAGGACTGTGCCGTTGCCATCGTCGATGGCAAGGGGCTGAACACGACCAACCTGCTGGTCGCGATCCTTCGCAAATTCGGCTATGACATCGATCTGAGTTCCGCGAACGAGCTGCTCGGCCTGGTTCGCGTTTTCGCCCTGCAGCAATCCGCGTCCTCGGTGCCGCCCCTGCTGATCATCGAGAATACGCACGAACTCAACCCGAGCGCGCTACGGTCGCTCTGTGAACTCGCCCAGATCCCGACGCAAACCGGGAGCGCGCTGAAAATGGTGCTGGTCAGCGACCGATCGCTCTCACCGATCGTGAACTCACCGGGTATGAAAGCCATTGCGGACCGGGTGGTGCATGATTTCCACCTGCGTCCGATGACGCGCGACGAGACACGCGGCTACCTGCACGAAAAACTCCTCGCCGCCGGTGCCGATTTCCCGGCGTTCGTGTTTCCGAATTCCGTCTGCGACGAGCTGTGGGC